>JAICUS010000207.1 GCA_025935735.1 Solirubrobacteraceae bacterium
AAGCCGAGGATCGGGCCGCTACGCCGCGCCCATCTGCCGCATCAGGCCGAGGTCGTCGCGGATCGCGCGGTGAGCCGTGGCCCGGCCGTTCGCGATGGTGATCAGATGGCACTGGCGCCAGGCGACCGGCTTGCCCGATCCCGCTATGCCGAACAACTCGCCTTCGTGGGTGCCCGACATCGTGCCGACGCAGACGACCGTGTCGCCGTCCTGGGCCAGGTGCTCGATCTCGAATCGCGCGTCCGGGAAGGCGGTCCACAGGCGCTGCATCAGTTGCGCCTGGCCCTCGGGACCCGGAGGCGTACCCGGAATCGTCGCGTGATTGACGTAGTCCTCGGCGAACAGGTCGTCGAGCAACGACAGGTCGCGGTCATTGAAGGCCTGCCAGAAGCGCTGCACAGCCTCGCGGTGGGCGTCGTCCATCCACCAACCCTCGCAGCTGCGGCCGCCGCGTGATCCCGACGTGCGGACGAGCCGATCGTCGATGAAGAAGCGAACGCGCTCCGGGGTCCATTCGGCGCTGTAGGTGTGCCGGTCGGTGGCGTCGAGATCGAGCGCGAGCTCCTCCATGTCCGTCCGGAGCCGCGCTCGACTTTCTCGTGCCGTCCGGATAGCGTGCTCATGTGGCGCACATAGTCGTCTTGGGCGGCGGTGTCTGCGGCCTGGCGGCCGGGCTGCTGCTGCGTCGCGACGGCCACGAGGTGACGGTGCTCGAGCGCGACGCGGCGCCGGTGCCGGATTCGCCCGAGGAGGCGTGGGAGGGCTGGGAGCGCGAGGGCGTGACCCAGTTCCGGCAGACCCACTATCTGATCCCGCGCGGCTGGGGGGTCCTGGAGGAGGAGCTGCCGGACGTCGCCGCCGCCCTGCGGGCCGCGGGCGGCGTGCGCCTGGACATGATCGCGATCATGCCGCCGACGATCGCCGACCGCTCGCCCCGCCCCGGCGACGAGCGCTTCGTCACCTTCAACGCGCGCCGGCCGACGCTCGAGCTCCTGCTGGCGAAGATCGCGCGCGACGAGCCCGGCCTGCGGCTGCGCCGCGGGACCGCGGCGCGCGAGCTGATCGTCACGAGACGCGACGGCCTCGCGCACGTGAGCGGCGTGCGCACCGACGCGGGCGAGGAGCTCGCGGCCGACCTCGTGGTGGACGCGATGGGCCGGCGCTCGCCGCTGCCGCGGCTGCTGGAGGCCGCCGGCGCGGGCCGCGTGCGCGAGGAGGCCGAGGACTCCGGCTTCCTCTACTACTCGCGCTTCTTCCGCGGCGCGATGCCGCAGTTCCGCGCGAGCCCCTTGACGCCGATCGGGACCTTCTCGATCCTCACCGCCCCCGCCGACGCCGGCACCTGGTCGGTGACCGTCTACGGCGCCGCCGGCGACCAGCCGCTCAAGCGGCTGCGCGACCCGGAGCGCTGGACCGCGCTCATCCGGGCCTGCCCGCGCCACGCGCACTGGCTCGACGGCGAGCCGCTCACCGGCGTGATGGCGATGGGCGGGATCGTCGACCGCCACCGCCGCCTGGAGGGCGTCACGGGGCTCGCCCTGGCCGGCGACGCCTGGGCGTGCACGAACCCGTCGCAGGGCCGCGGCATGGCCATGGCGCTCCTGCACGTCTCGCGCCTGCGGGACGCGGTCCGCGACCACCTCGGCGACCCGCGCGGCTTCGCCGCCGCCTGGGACGCGATCACCGCGGCCGAGCTGGAGCCGTTCTACCGCGAGACCGTGGAGCAGGACCGCGACCGGCTGCGCGAGATGGAGGCGCTGCGCGACGGCCGCCACTACGTGCGCCCGCCCGGCTCGACGGGGGCGCTGCTGGAGGCGCTCGGCCGCGCCGCGGGGACCGATCCCGACGCGTTCCGCGCCCTCGTCGCCACGCGATCCTGCGTCGCGCTCCTCCGGGACGTCTGCGCCGGCGAGCGGCTGCACGCGCGCCTCCTGGACCAGCCGCTCGCGGGGGCCGAGCCGCCGCTCGGCCCGGACCGCAGGCAGCTGCTCGAGCTGCTGACCGGCTCACCGGGCCGCGTCGCGCAAGAGGGCGAGGCTGCGGCGCAGGGCGCGTGAGACGGACATCTGCGAGACGCCGAGGCGGCGGGCGATCGCGGACTGGGTGAGGTCCTCGCCGAAGCGCAGGATGACGACCTCCGCGTCCCGGGCGCTCAGCGTGGCCAGCAGCGGGACGAGCACCGCGTGGTCCTCCACGTGGCCGTAGCCGGCCTCCAGCTCTCCCGGGACGTCGTCCTCGCCCTCGTCGTCGGGCCCGCGCAGCACCAGCGGCAGCGTCGAGCGCGCCACCGCGAGCTCCAGCGCGTGCAGCACCGCCTCCTCGCTCACGCCGAGCCGCTGCGCGAGCTCCGCGACCGTCGGCTGCCGGCCGAGCTCGACGGCCAGCCCGTCGCGGACGCGCTCGAGCGTCAGGAACAGCTCCTGCTGGTCGCGCGGGACCCGCAGCGGCCACGTGCGGTCGCGGAAGTGCCGGCGCAGCTCGCCGAGGATCGTGGGCACGGCGAAGCTCGTGAACGCCGTCCCGCGGTCCGGGTCGAAGCGGTCGATCGCGTTGAGCAGGCCGATGGCGGCCACCTGCTGGAGGTCTTCGAGCGGCTCGGCGGCGTAGCCGTAGCGGGCCGCCAGGGCGTGCGCGAGCGGGAGGTAGCGCCTGACCGCCGCCTCGCGGTTCGCCGGGGTCGGGGCGGCGCGCAGGCGCGCGAAGAGCTCCCGTTCGCGGTTCGGGGTCGTCCTGGGCACATCCCTCCAGGACGACCCGGGTACGGCTGCGGTTACACGATCGGTTCCGCGGGTTGCTCGATCACCACGATCTGCTCGACCACGACGCTGTTCGGGATCCGGATCCGCTCCTCGCCCGCCCGCAGCGTCAGCGCCGCGGCGTCGATGCGCAGGATCTCGCCGCGCACGTCTCCCACGCGGATCGTCTGGCCGACCGCGAAGTCCGCCCGGGCGTAGCGGCCGCTCGTGAGCGAGCGCGCGACCTCGCGCGCCCCGAGCCCGAAGGCGAGCGCGAGCGTGACCGCGATCGCGCCGAGCAGCACGAGCGCGACCACGATGAGCGGCGCGACGGCCACGCGGGCCTGCGCGGCGCCGCAGAGCGCGAAGATGGCCACGATCAGGACCTGAACGACGGGTCCGATCGCCACGGGGAAGTCCAGCTGCGCGGAGGTGCGCTCGACCCAGGCGCGGGCCAGCGCGCCCGCGACGATCCCGATGAGCACGAGCGCCAGCGCCGTCAGCAGCCGGGGGATGAACAGGACGCTCTGATTGAGCGAGTCGCTGAGGAAGGAGAGGCCGAGCAGCGTGAGCGCGGCGAACGCGGCGACGACGACGATCGTCAGCCGCACGGCGGTGGCCACGAGCGCCGACAACGAGCCGCCGAGCCCGCCGCGCCCGAGCACGTCGTTCGCGCCGGCGCGCTCGGCGAGGCGGTCCAGGCCGGCGCGCACGAGCGCCTTGCGGGTGAGGCGCCCGGCGATCGCGGCGATCAACAGCCCGAGGACGATCAGGACGAGCGCGCCGCCCAGGCGGGGCAGGAAGTCCCCGAGCTGGTCGCCGGCGCGCTGGATCACGGTCGCGGTCATGGCGCTCTCCTCGCGCCGCGGACGGCCGCGCCGAGCGCGGTGGCGAGCGCGGCCAGCAGGCCGCCGAGCGCGCGGGCGGGCACGGCGAAGGCGCGCTGCACGCGCGCCCGCGTCACCACCTCGGACGTGAAGCCGGGGTGGACGTCCGGCTGGCGCGCGCCGACGAGCCGCACGAGCTCGATGGCCCGCGACTCGGCCGCGTCGGGCGGCGGCTCGGGGATCTCGGTCATCGTGGGAGCTCCCAGTCGTAGGTGTTGGCACGCAGCATCTCGATGAACTCGCGCCGCGCGCGGTGCAGACGGCCCTTCACGGTGCCCAGCGGCGACGCGGTGATCTCGGCGATCTCCTCGTAGCTGAGGCCCTCCGCGTCGCGCAGGACGAGCACGGCGCGGTGCTCGGCCGACAGCCCGCGCAGCTTGCGTTCCAGGCGCTCGATGCGCGCCCGCAGCTCGAGGCGCTCCGCCGGGGCCCGCACGGCGCTCTGCGGCGATGCGTCCAACGTCTCCGGGTCGACCGGCTCCGGGCGGCGGCGGGCCAGGTGGTCGAGCGCCGCGTTGTGGGTGATGCGCAGCAGCCAGGAGCGGAACGGCGCCTCGCCCCGGAAGCGCTCGAGCCGGTGGAAGGCGCGCAGGAACGCGTCCTGGCTGACGTCCTCGGCCTCCTCGGAGCCGACGATCCCCGCCGCGACCCGGACCACCACGGGCCGGTGGCGGTCGACCAGCTGCTCGAAGGCCGTCAGCTCTCCGCGCGTGGTGCGGCGCACGAGGTCGGCGTCGTCGGATTCCGGGCTCACGACCGCTCAGACGTCCGCGAGGTTGCTCGGGTTACACGGATCTGACACCCGCGGGCCCTGGCCGTTTGCGACCCGCCCCGGCTTGGAAACGCCCCGAAGGCCGGACGACGGCGCTCGAGGAGGAGACGGAGATGGCTGAGCTCGCGAGCCAGAACAAGCGGGATGTCCGGGACCTTACGCCGCGCGCCGGCTAGGCGATGGCCGGCCCTGTCGCCAACCGGTACGCCGGCGGGCCGTCTCCGAGCGGGCTCGCCGACGTCCTCGACCTGATCCTGGACAAGGGCCTGGTGGTGGACCTCTACCTGCGGGTGTCGCTCGTGGGCATCGAGCTGCTGACGGTCGACGCCCGCATCGTCATCGCGAGCGTGGACACCTACCTGCGCTTCGCCGAGGCCGTGGACCGCCTCAGCATCGACTCGGGCGACAAGCCCGGGGTCCCCGAGCTGGGCGAGCGGGCGATCGAGGGCGTGGCCAAGAGCAAGACCGAGGGCGTCATCGACAGCGCGGCCGAGAAGGTGACCGACTTCCTCGACCGCCACTGACGCGCTGTGACATCCTTTGACCACTGTGGGAAGGTGGCGGCTGACCCCGTTCGGCGCGGTGTTCATAGTGATCGTCGCCGCCTGCATCGTCGTGTTCTGCTTCGCGACGGGCGCGGCGCGCGTGCTGGCCGGCGGGGTGGGGTGCGTCCTGCTGCTGGCGATGGCCGGCGAGGGCATGGGCAACGGGCTCTCCCCGACCGACGCCGCGCGCAAGCAGGAGGTGCTGCGCGCGCAGGCGCGCCCGCGGCGACGCCGCCGCTGGCGGCGATAGCGCGCGCGGACCGGACCGGCGGCGCGAACTCATCGTAGGGGACCCACCCCGAGGAAACTGCGGGCACCCCTACCCCGCGACGGGGGGAAGCCGCCGCGAATCGCGGCCGGCGGGCGCCTAAGTTCGCTCGAATGCGAAAGCTTGCCGCCTGGTGCCACGACCGGCGCCGCACCGTCATCGGCCTGTGGGTCGCGGCGTTCGTCCTGCTCGGCGCGCTCTGGGGCGCGGCCGCCGGCGACTACGTCAACTCCTTCCGCCTGCCCGGGACCGAGTCCCAGCGAGCCTACGACCTGCTCAAGGACCGCTTCCCGCAGCAGTCGGGCGACACCGCCAGCGTCGTCTTCGCCGTCAAGGACGGCCGCGTGCTCGACCCCGCGCATCGCGCCACGATCGAGAAGGCGCGCGCGACGATCGCGAAGTCCCCCGAGGTCCAGGCCGTGGGCGATCCGTTCGCCAAGGGCGCGCCCGTCTCGCGCGACGGGCGGATCACGTTCGCGCAGATCCAGTTCAAGCACTCGGGCGGCGACATCGACGTGAAATCCGTCAAGGCGATGACGGAGAAGACGCTTGCGCTGGACGGCTCCAGCGGCGTGCAGGTCGCGCTGGGCGGCGACACGATCCACTGGGCCAACGCCCAGCAGGGCGGCGCCGGCGAGTTCATCGGCATCCTCGTGGCGGCCGGCGTGCTGTTCCTCACGCTCGGCCTGGTGGCCATGTGGCTGCCGCTGATCAACGCGCTGTTCGCGATGGTGATCAGCCTCGCGCTGATGGCGATCATCGGCACGCGCCTGATCGACGTGACCGACTGGACGCCGCAGCTGGCGGCGATGATCGGCATCGGCGTCGGCATCGACTACGCGCTGCTGATCCTCAATCGCTTCCGGCTCGAGCGCGGCTCCGGGCGCGACGTGCGCGAGGCGACGCTGATCGCGTTGGACACGTCGGGCCGCGCGGTGCTGTTCGCCGGGATCGTCGTGGTGATCGCGATGCTCGGCATGCTGCTGCTCGGCTTGTCGTTCCTCTATGGCCCGGCGATCGGCGCCGCGCTGTCCGTGCTGGCCACGATGGGCGCCGCGCTGACGCTGATGCCCGCGCTGCTGAGCAAGATCGGCGGGCGCATAAAGCCGGCCAAGGGCGACGGCGACCTGGCGGACGCGGAGACCGGCTTCGCGGCGCGCTGGAGCGGCTTCGTGGCCCGGCGCCCGGCGTTCGTGGCGATCGGCGCGCTGGCCGTGCTGCTCGCGCTGGCCGCGCCCGCGCTGAACATGCGCCTGGCCTCCAGCGACGCCAGCACCTACAAGAAGTCCGACACCACCCGCGTGGCCTACGACCTGCTCAAGCAGGGCTTCGGCGCGGGCTTCAACGGGCCGCTGCTGCTGGCCGTCGAGCTGCCGCACAAGGGCGACACGGCTCCGCTGCAGAAGATCTCGGCGGCGCTGGCCGAGCAGCCGGGCATCGCCTCGGTCCTGCCGCCGACCCTGAACAAGGCCGGCGACACGGCCACGATGATCGCCTACCCGACGACGACGCCGCAGGACGAGCGCACCGACGACACGGTGCGGACGGCGCGCAACGAGACGCTGCCGCCGATCGCCCGCGAGACCGGCGCGCGCATCTCGATGGGCGGCGCCACGGCGACGAACCTCGACTTCGCCCAGGCGGTCCGCGACAAGCTGCCGCTGTTCATCGGCGTGGTCGTCGGCCTGTCGCTGCTGCTGCTGGCGATCGTGTTCCGCTCGCTGCTGATCCCGCTGAAGGCGGGCGTGTTCAACCTGCTGTCGATCACCGGCGCGTTCGGCGTGGTCACGCTGATCTTCCAGGACGGCCACGGCGCCTCGCTGTTCGGCGGCGCGACCGGCCCGATCGAGTCGTTCCTGCCGATCATGCTGTTCGCGGTCGTGTTCGGCCTGTCGATGGACTATGAGGTGTTCCTCGTCTCGCGCATGCACGAGGAGTGGGTGCGCACGAAGGACGCGAAGTACGCCGCCCGCCACGGCCTGGCCATGACCGGCCGCGTGGTCACGGCGGCGGCGATCATCATGATCGCGGTCTTCGGCGCCTTCGCCATCGGCAACGAGCGCGCGCTGGCCATGATGGGCGTCGGCTTCGGCTCGGCGATCTTCATCGACGCGTTCATCATCCGGCTGCTCTTGCTCCCCGCGGTGATGCACCTCGCCGGGCCGGCGATGTGGTGGCTGCCGTCCTGGCTGGACAAGCGGCTGCCGCACCTGCACATCGAGCGCCCCGAGCAGGCGCGCGAGCCCGCCTACGCCTGACGCGCGTGTCGACGCGAGCGTTGTGCTGGGGCGGCATGCGGCAGGCCCTCCCGGCGCAGCGCTCGCAAGCTCGCGCCCGAGCGCGCCGGGGAGGACCCGCCGCACGCCGCTCGGTTCGCCGGGGCGATGCCTTGCGGCAGCCGGGCGGTTTCGGCGTACCGACAGATGCCGCACTGCGGTGCTGCTCGCTTCATGGCCTCCGGGACTCGGCGTGTGGTCCCGTACCGCCGTCTGGAGCTACGCTCCGCCGAGCAGCACGAACGTCACCCGCGCGCCCGGCTTCGTGGCGGTCACCGGCCACTCCGGTGCGCAGCTCGCGCAGTCGCCGACCTGCACCACGACGTGAAATCCGTCGATCGTTCTCCGGACGTGTCGCTCGCCCCTGACGAGCGCCTCGTGCGCCGCCACCTTCGCGATGTGCCGAGCGGTCCTGCAGGTCGTTCCGCGCGCACGGATGCGCTGCGCCCCTACGCCCTCGGTGCCGCTCTTGTTGTGCACCTCCACGTTGGCGCACTTGCTGCTCGCGGCCTGCGCGGGAGCCGGCGTGAGCAGGCTCACGGCGATGACGAACCCGATGCCTGCACCCCAGATGCCTCTCACCGATACCACCCCATCGCGGTCGCGCCCATGCTGGGCCGACTCTAACGCCGTTCGCCGCCCTCGGGGGTTTCAGCCGGAACGTGAAGGGTGCGGACGGCTCCGCGCCGGCGCCTTGGTGCCCGACGGCGTGGTCCCGCGGTGATGTCCTACGTGGCGCCGCTGGGTTCCAGACGACCTCCCGCCACATCCCATCCACGGGCGCTACACGGACTATGACCGCGACCCCGGCAACTGGCCGGCGCATTGGCAGGCGGCCTCGGCAACCGATCTCGAGTAGGCGATAGAGCGACCGATACGCAGAAAGCGTCCCGCATCGCTCGCAAGGACGGCCGCCGCACCCGGCACGCGGCTGGGTGCGCACCGTCGGGAGATGTCGCGATCTCGTCGAGAAAGGCTTTTGGCAGACGGCGCCCACGATCGCGCGACTAACTCGTCCCTCACTCAACGGCGCCGGTGTCAGCGATCCGGGATCTGCTCGGCCACGCGGAGCCGCACGTCGCCAGGCTCCAGGTGTTCCCACCGGGGTGTTCAGTGCCGTAGCCGCCCCGATGGCGCTCGCTCGTCCATTCCAGCGGCTCCAGTAGCGATGTGGAGAAGTCGGCGGTCGCTGACAAGCGCGCGCGCCTCGGCCGCGTGCGGGGCCCGCGGCCCGTGCACGTAGTTCGCTGCCGCCTACTTCGCCCAGGCGAGGTTCATGCCGTTGCTCAGATTTCGCAGCCGCGGCCGTGACTGGTTGACGTCGAGCAGGACAATCGCGCCGTCAGCGGTCGCGTTCCTGCCTCGTCCGAGGGCGAGAAAGTGGCCGCTGCCGGCGAGCTCGGTGCCGGTCAGCGTGGGGAAGTCCTTGACGGTCCCGAACGTCCCGTTCGTATCGCGGGCGAGCAGCCGCACGTGGGCGGCGGCGCCGGGGTGGTCTGCGACCAGCGCGGCGATGCGATCGTCGCCGACCCAGACTGCCGACTGGATGTCAGCTGAGCGGTAGACCGTCGTCGGCGTTCCCCAGCGGGTCGCGTCTCCACCCCGAGCCGTGATGCTGAGCAGCCTGTTGTAGCCGCCGTGAGCTCGGGCGGCTAGGGCGAGCACCCGGCGGCCGTCGGGTGACCACGAGGGCCGGCCGACGCGCCGGGCGTGGGCGGGAATGCACGCGAGCGGCACGTCGCCCTGCGGGTCCACCGCGCACAGGTCGCCCGCGTCGGCGGGTCCGCCTCGGCCGTGA
>JAICUS010000077.1 GCA_025935735.1 Solirubrobacteraceae bacterium
CATCGCCTGCGCGCTGTTCATCGAGGAGGTCCTGGGCAAGGTGCTGCCCGAGGGCGTCTTCCAGGTCGTCACCGGACCGGGCTCCACCGGCCAGGCGCTGATCGAGCTGGCTGACGTGGTGTCGTTCACCGGGTCGACCGCCGTGGGCCTGCAGGTCGCCGCCGCCGCGACGGCGCGCGGCATCCCCAGCCAGGCGGAGATGGGCGGGCTGAACGCCTCGATCGTGCTCCCGGACGCCGACCCGGAGAAGGCGGCGAAGGTGATCGCCGGCGCGGCGATGGGCTACGCCGGCCAGAAGTGCACGGCCACGAGCCGGGTGATCGCCGTGGGCGACGCCGGGCCGCTGACCGACGCGCTGGTGGCCGCGGTGGAGTCGCTGCCGTCCGGGGACCCGGCCGAGCAGTCGACGGTCGTCGGCCCGGTGATCAACCGGCCGGCGCTCGACGACGTGGTCGGCGCCGCCGAGCGGGTCACCGGCGACGGCGGCCGGCTGGCCACGGGCGGCCGGCGCGTCGACGGCCCCGGGCTGTTCGTCACGCCCGCCATCGTCACCGGCCAGGACCCGAGCGCCCGGCTCGCCCAGGAGGAGGTGTTCGGCCCGATCGCCACCGTCCTGCGCGCCGACAGCGCCGAGCAGGCCGTGGAGATCTCCAACTCCGTGCCGTACGGGCTGGTCACCTCCGTCTTCACCCAGGACATCGAGGCCGCGCTGACCGTGGTCGAGGGCCTGGAGACGGGGATGATCCGCATCAACCAGCCGACCTCGGGCGTCGACTTCCACGCCCCGTTCGGCGGCGAGCGCCAGTCCTCGTTCGGCCCCCGCGAGCAGGGCAAGGCCGCGCGCGAGCTCTACACGTCGACCCACACGATCACGATCGGGCCGTAGTAGTGCATCCGACCGGAAATAGGGCGGGTCGCTCGCGACAGCAACCCGCGAGAACCCGTTCTAGTTTCGGGAGGGTGCACTGATGGCCCTGTGGCGGATCCGCACGGCTGAAGGGGAGCGCCTGGCGCGCGGGCCGGTGGAGGCCGGGCCGGTCGAGCTGCTGCGCGAGCGCTCGCTCGACGCGCTGCTGGCCGCCGGCACGCTGGACGGCGAGGCCGAGGGCCCCGTGCCGGCCGGCTCGGTCGTGCTCGCTCCGGCGGCCGGCCAGGAGGTGTGGGCGGCCGGCGTGACCTACGCGGCCAGCCGCGTGGCGCGCAACGAGGAGTCCGGCGGCCACGACTTCTACGACAAGGTCTACGACGCCGAGCGCCCGGAGCTGTTCTTCAAGGCGGCGCCGGGCCGCGTGCGCGGCCCGGGCGCGGCGATCGGCGTGCGCGAGGACTCCGGCTGGGACGTCCCCGAGCCGGAGCTCGCGCTGGTGGTGAGCGCCGACGCGCGCATCCTCGGCTACACGATCGGCAACGACGTCTCGTCGCGCTCGATCGAGGGCGAGAACCCGCTCTATCTGCCCCAGGCCAAGGTCTACCGCGGCTCCTGCGCGCTCGGCCCCTGCGTCGTGCCGGCCGCCGACGCGCCCGCGCCCGAGGAGATGGAGATCACCCTCCGGATCGTCCGCGGCGAAGAGCCGGTCTTCGAGGGCTCGACGCAGGTCGCACTCCTGCGCCGCAAGCCCGCCGAGCTCGTCGAGTGGCTGTTCAAGTCTCAGGAGTTCCCGGCGGGCGTGCTCCTCCTCACGGGCACGTCGGTGATCCCGGCACCGGAGTTCACCCTGCGCCCCGGCGACTCCGTCCGGATCGCGATCACCGGGCTCGGCGAGCTGGTGAACACGGTCGAGATGGCCTGAAACGGCCTCGCGCGGGGGCCGCGGCGCTACGACTCGATCATCATTCGCCGCAAATCACTTTCCTAGATCCTGCCTGGTGCGGGACACGGTCGTCACCTCGAACCGAGGGGACCGGTCGTGGCGCCCGCGCACAACCGGGGCGGACCCTTGACCTTGCCGATCGCGCACTGACAAACGGGAAAGAAGTGCGCTCCGCATTGGTCGTGCGCTGACCGATCCGCCTTGTCAGCGCGAGCGCGACGCTCTTTCGTACGGAGTCATGACCCGGCACCCACCAGCGCGACGCAGCGAAAAAGAGCCCTCTCGTTCGAGGCCGCCGGGCGGCGAGCCGGCCCGCCCCTCGGTGCTCGCCCTGCAGCGCTCGGCCGGCAACCGGGCGGTGGCGCAGCTGCTCGCCCGGACGACGGCTTCGCGGCGCCTCGTGCAACGCAACACGAGCATCGAGTTCGACGAGACGAGCGGTGACGTGCGCACCGCCCAATACAGCCGGGTGCCACCGCTGGAGTACAGCCTCACGCTCCCCAAGGGAGCCCATGTCACCGCCCACGTGCTGTTCGTCGAAGAGGCGCTGAAGGCGATTCAGGGAAAGGCCCCGGCCACGGCGTACACGAACCTGCTGCAGATGATCGCCGACATCCCGAAGCGCGAGCTCTACCTGACGGCGAAGGCCAAGGACGCCGAGCTCGTCGCCGGGGTCGACAACGCGATCGCGAAGGTGGCCTCCGCCTATGGCGGCAAGCAGCTCACGGACTTCGCCGAGCGTCTGTGGGGACAGATCCTCGCCCGCCTGTTCGACGCCTACGTCAGCTTCCGCGCCGGCCTGCCCGGCGGGATCGCCTCGAAGATGTCCGGCCAGAAGCAGCTGCTCGCCAACACGAAGCACGTCTTCAACGAGTCCAAGGGCAGGACGATGCTGGCGCACTACGGCCCCGAGATCACCGCGGCCTTCCTGGACTCGGAGCGGCGCCCGGCGACGCGCACGCCGCTGTTGGAGGGCTACGCCGCCGGCATGGCCGTCACGTTCGACAACGTGGCTGCGAACGAGGTCGGCCAGGGCATGGCCGTGCTGCTGGCCGAGCACGTCACCACGTGTTTCGACCTCTACGGGACGTCCGGCGCGGCCTACGGCGACCTGCAGGACTGGTTCCTCGTCTACGTGGGCGGACTGGAGTACCGCGACGACGTGGCCGCGCTGACGAACAAGCCGCTCGGCACCCGCCCCACCTTCAAGCTCAGCACGCTGAACTCGGTCGTCGACCGCCGGACCGTGTAGGCGGGCGCCGCCGCGGCGCGCGCACGCAGCGCGCGCCGCGACGCAGACCGCCTACGGCGTCGTGGTGGACAGGGTGAAGGTCAGCGTCTTCGCGTAGCTGCCCGTGCGCAGCGGGTCGTTGGCGCCGATCGACTGGCGCAGCGCGATGGTGACCGGGTCGTGGCTGACCGGGGCGCTCCAGCTCAGCAGCGACAGCGGCGTGCCGGAGAGCGGGGCGAACGCGTTGCCCGGGCCGGCCGCCGGGCTGGACGCGCTGGCCTGGAGCGGTTGCGGCAGCGCGAAGGCGCCGTTGACCAGGTGGCCCGGCGCGGTGGTGTCGGGGTCGGACACCGAGAGCGTCGCGTCGCCCGCGGTGCTGAGCACGTCGGCCGTGGTGGAGGCGTCGTAGTCCCTCGCCGCGCCCGGGGTGAACGCGCCGAAGCTCGCCGGGGCGCCGAGCGACAACGCCAGCGTCGCCGGGACGGTTCCGCCGGCGGTCGGGCCGCCGCTGTCGCCGGCGCTGCCCGAGACCGACGTGGTGAGCGGCAGCACGTAGACGCCGCGGCCGTAGTCGGCGACGAACAGCTGCGAGTGGTCGGCCGAGAAGCCCATGTCGAGAATCGGCGCGTTGGGCAGGCCCTCGCTGAGGTTGAACCAGTGCGCGCCGTCGTCGGTGCTCTCGAACAGGCCGAAGTTCTCGCCCGCGTAGAGCACGCCGTTCGCCTGGTCGTAGAGGACGCGCCAGACGGCGGCGTTCGGCAGGTCGGAGCTGATGTTCTTCCAGGTGGTGCCGCCGTCGGTGGTCTCCCACACGTTGGCCGCCCGGTCGCCCTCCTTGTAGCTGGAGAACGTCGCGTACACGTGGTCGGCGTTCGTCGGGTCGACCGCGATCGACGTCACCCAGGTGGTCGGCAGCACGCCGACGCCCAGCTGGGTCCACTGGACCTGGGTCGGGTCGGCCGCGGTCGCGTTGGTGGTCTTCCACAGCTTGCCCGTGTCGGTGCCGGCGTAGATCGTGCTCGACGGCGTCGTGGGCGTGCCCGTCGTCTTGGCCGGGGCGATCGCGGTGACCGCGCCGTACTCGTTCGCGTAGTAGGTGTCCTTGTTGATCTCGTTCTCCGGCACCACCCCGGGCAGGCTCGCCGGGTCGTCCGGGGTCGCCGGGCTGATGAGCGTCCACGAGTTCACCACGCCCTCGCCCGAGCGGGCGATCGACGTGCCGCCGACATAGACGACGTTGGGGTCGGCCGGGTCGAGCACCATCGGCATGGCCACCGAGATCCGCGTGATCTTCCCCTTGGTCGGGTCGGACGGCCACGGCGGGGTGGAGAAGTTCGAGCCCTGGCTGCTCGTGGAGCCGGTCGCCGCGGCGTCCACGCGGCGGGCGCAGCTGATCCGCGGCGGGCTGGGCTGCAGGCACTCGTAGTAGCGGAGCTGGTTGGTGGGATCGATCTGCACCTCGAACCCGTCGCCGCCGCCGTACTGGTTCCACAGCGTGAGGTCGGTCGGCTCGACCCCCGGCGACCACGTGCGGCTGGAGCCGTTGTCCTGCATGCCGATCACGAGCCGCTTGGCGTCCTGCTGGGAGACCGAGATGTGGTACGGCTGCGTCCACGGCTCGACCGTGCCGTGCAGGTAGTTGCGCCGGCTCGGCAGGCGTTGCGAGGACGGCGTGTCGACCGGCAGCGAGCCGTCCGGCTGGTCGCCGTCGGTGTCGGACCGGTACACGCCGCCGTCGTTGCCCACGTAGACGCGCTTGGGCACCGCGGGGTCCCAGGCCATCGCGTGCTGGTCGGCGTGCATCGTGTCCAGCGAGAAGGAGGACGGCTGGACCCGCGCGGACGACCAGGCGGTGTTGTTGATCCAGGTGTTGCCGGCGTCGGCGGACTCGCGCATGTCGACGTTGGCCTCGAAGAGGTGGTTCTCGTTCGCCGGGTCGACCCACAGGCGCGAGAACACCCACTCGTAGCCGCCTGTCGTCACGCCCGGCTCGCCGCCGCCGCACGTCCACGTCTGGCCGCCGTCGTTGGACACGTAGTAGCCCTTGTCGGGTCCCTCGGAGGTGGCGAACACGAGGTAGGCGCGGTTCGGGTCGCTCGGCGCGAACGCCATCCCGATGTGGCCGAGGTCGTCGCTGGAGTCCAGGCCGGACTTGGTGGCGTCCCAGGCACAGACCGGGCCGTGGATGTCGGAGTTGTCGAGCCGCGTCCAAGTCTGCCCGTCGTCGGTCGAGCGGTACAGGCCCGAGCCGGTGCCGCCGTAGAAGAAGCTGCCGTTGTTGCGATAGCGGTCCCACAGCGACGCGAGGATCACGTGCGGGTTGCCGGGCTGGAGCGCCACGTCGACCGCGCCGGTGTGGTCGCCGGGACCGCCAAGCGCGAGCTGCCACGTCTTGCCGCCGTCGGTGGAGTGGTAGAGGCCGCGCTGGCTGGACACCCAGGTGAGCGAGCCGGTGGCCGCCGCCCACACCTCATTCGGGTCGTCCGGGTTGACCACGATGCGCCCGAACGCCCCGCTGTCCGGGAGCCCGGAAAGCTGCCAGCTGGCGCCGTTGTCGTGCGACGTGTACAGGCCGTCGCCCATGAACGTCGAGCCGCCGCCGGACGGGTTGGAGCCCTCGCCGGTGCCGGCATACAGCGTGCCGTCCGACCCTCGCGCCAGGGCGCCGACGGCCTGGTTGTTCTGCGTGGGCCAGGCGGGCGTCCAGACGTTGCCGGCGTCGGTGGACTTGAACACGCCGCCGCTGCCCACGGCCGCGTAGACGGTGCTGGGGGACGTCGTCGGATCGATCGCCAGGTCGGTCACCCGGCCGGCCACGTTCGACGGGCCGACGAACTGCCAGCGGGTGTCGCCCGCCGCGTCCGGGAGCGCCGCGGCCTGCGCAGCCGCGCGCTGGACCTGCGCCTGCGTGACGGGCCGGCCCGCCGACGCCGCCAGGTCGAGGAACGACTGCGGCCCTTCCGACTCCCCGACGTCGTTGAACGGCAGGCGCGCCGTGACCCGCGCCCGGGCGTGCCGGGCGGGCACCGAGGCCATCGTGGCGACGGCGACCACGGCCAGCAGGCCGAGCGTGAACAGCACCGCGAAGCGCTTCATGGACGTTCCCCCTCGTTAGGCTCGCGGTGAAGGTTCTCGCCCCCGGGCGCGCCTGTCTCCGTGCAGGTGTAAGAGGCGCGGCGGGGACGGCGTGACACGGTCCGCAACTTCGTGAGCGGCGTGTCACATTTGCGGCCGTGGTGCAACTGAACGAGGTTGGGGAATGAAGGCGATCGTCTGGCAGGGGCCGTCGGAGATGACGGTCGAGGAGCGGCCCGAGCCGGGTGACCCGGGTGCGGGCGAGCTGATCCTGCAGCCCGAGGCGGTGGGGATCTGCGGCTCGGAGGTCGAGGGCTACCTGGGCCACATGGGCAACCGCACGCCGCCGCTGGTGATGGGGCACGAGTTCGCCGGCCGCGTCGTGGCGGCGGGCCAGGGCGCGGGCGAGCTCGAGGGCGCGCGGGTGGCGGTGAACCCGCTGAGCGGTTGCGGGCACTGCGCGCTGTGTGAAGCCGGCCTGGGCAACGTCTGCCCCGACCGCAAGCTGATGGGCGTCCATGTCCCGGGCGCGTTCGCCGACTACGTACGCGTGCGGGCGGCGGACGCGCGGGTGCTGCCCGACGGCGTGTCGGCCCGGGTCGGCGCGCTGATGGAGCCGCTGGCCAACGGCGTGCACGCCGTCCGGCTGGCCGGCGAGGGCATCGAGCACGCGGTCGTGCTGGGCGCCGGGACGATCGGCCTGGTCGCGCTCCAGGCCGCGCTGCTGTCCGGCATCCCGCGCGTGGAGGTGGTCGAGCCCCACGACGCGCGGCGCGAGCGCGCCGCCCGCCTGGGCGCGCACGCCGTCCACGCCGCGCCGCCGCAGGACGACCTCGGGCCCGACCTCGTGCTCGACGCCGTCGGCGCCCAAGTCACCCGTGCGGCCGGACTGGAGATCCTGCGCCCGGGCGCGACGATGGTGTGCATCGGCCTGGCCGCCGACGACACCACGCTCGGCTTCCACGGCGTGATCCGCTCCCAGCACCGCATCCAAGGCTCCTACGCGTACACGATGGCCGACTACGAGCAGGCGCACGAGTGGCTGGTCGGCGGCGGCGCCTC
Source organism: Solirubrobacteraceae bacterium (assembly GCA_025935735.1). The sequence goes on from JAICUS010000077.1 coordinate 7,180, forward strand.
GCTGGGCGACGACCTCACGCCGGTCCTGCCCCTGGACGCGGGACCCGAGCAGTTCGCGCGGCTGTCGGAGGGCCCGCCCGCGGAGTTCAAGGTGTTCCTGGCCGGCACGGGGCGCGAGTCATGAGCCGCACGGTGCTCGTGGCCGGTGCTTCGAGCGGCGTCGGCCTCGCCACGGCGCAACAGCTGCGCGACGCCGGCCACACCGTGCACGCCGCCGCGCGGCGCGAGATCCCGCTCGACGGCGTCACCGGCCACCGCCTCGACATCACCGACCGCGCGGCCGTGGACGCGCTGGCCGCCGAGCTCGGCGCGCTCGACGTGCTCGTGATCGCGGCCGGCGCGAACATCAAGGAGCGCCGGCTGCACCAGCTCACGGGCGAGACGTGGGACTTCATGCTCGGAGCGAACCTCACCGGGCCGTTCAACCTGGTGCGCGCGTTCCTGCCCGCGCTGCGCGAGGCGCGCGGCGACCTGGTGGTGATCTCGAGCGTGTCGGGCCGCTACAGCGACCGCTCGGGCCCGGCCTACGCGGCGGGCAAGGCCGGGGCCATCGCGCTCACCCACGGCAGCGGCTTCGAGCTCAACGGCGAGGTGCGCTGCACGGCGATCCTGCCCGGCGTGATCGACACGCCGATCCTCGACAACCGCCCGGAGCCGCCGCCGCCCGAGATGCGCGCGCAGATGCTCAAGGCCGAGGACATCGCGGCCACGGTGCTGTTCGCCATCTCGCTGCCGCCGCGCGCCTACATCCCGGAGCTGACGATCCTCCCCACCGCGCTGCAGGCGATCGGCAAGACGCAGTGACCGCGGACCGGCTCGACCACTGGCTGTGGGTGGTGCGGCTGACCAAGACGCGCTCGCTCGCCGCCGAGGCGGTCAAGGCGGGACGCGTGCAGGTCAACGGCCAGCCGGCCAAGCCGAGCCGGGAGGTCCACCCGGGCGACGAGGTGGAGCTGCGCACCGGCGCGGTCCGCATGGCGGTGGTGGTGCGCGGAGCGGCGCCGCGCCGCGTCTCCGCGCCCGAGGCGGCCAAGCTCTACGAGGAGACGGCCGAGAGCCGCGAGGCGCGCGAGCGGCTCCTCGAGCAGCGCCGGCTCGCCGAGCCCGTGCGCTCGGAGTGGGGCAAGGGCCGGCCGACCAAGCGCGACCGCCGGACGATGGACCGCGTGCGCGGCCGCTCCCGGTAGGTTTTTCGGGCATGGCTGACGACGACCTCTCGTTCGACCTCGACGCGGCGGGCCTGCGCGTCGACAGCGCGGACGTCGCCGCCTACGTCGAGGCGCTGGCCCACAAGCTCGAGATCGCCCTCCCCGCCCAGACGACCGTGCAGCGGCGCGCCAAGAAGTTCCTGTCGCGCGAGAAGGTGGTCGACTCGATCCAGGTGCAGCTGGGCGACCACTGCTACGCCCTCAAGGCGCACGGTCACCGGGTGGAGGCCAGCCGGGGCAAGGCCGTGCGCAACGTCACCATCCGCACCGAGCCGCTGGAGCTCGACGACTGGGTGCGCGCGCTGGCCGGCGACCTGCGCGCCCGGGCCGCCGAGAGCGCCGAGGCGCGGGCCGCGCTCGACCGGCTGGTGGGCTAAGTGGCCACGTCCGCGATTACGACGCATTCCGGCGCGCCCAGCTGTCGCCGGGTTATCCGCCGTACTCACGGACGGGGCCACTAGCCGTGGGCTTCCTCGACCGGCTGATGGGCGGCAACGGCGGCTCCGGCGACGACGACGAGTCGCGCCTGGCGGACATCGCCCGCGTCGAGGGCGGCGGGATCCCGCTGGCGGCGGAGGAGCGCATCCGCCGGCTCGCGGCCGGCGGCACCGCGTTCACCTCCGGGCTCTCGGTGGGCGACTTCGCGCTGGCCCGGCTGGACGACGTGCGGCCCATCTGCCAGGTGATGGGCAGCTCGGTCTACAAGGTCGGCTGGCAGAACTACCCGTGGAGCGGCTCCTGGGCCGACGGGTCCGTGAGCGAGCTGCGCCAGCTGACCGACGCCTGGAACCACGCGCGCGAGCTGGCGCTGGGCCGCCTGCAGCAGGAGGCCGAGCTGGCGGGCTGCCACGCCGTGGTCGACGTCACGTTCGGCGCCAACCGCCACGAGTTCCTGGCGGGCGAGCTGGAGATCGTGGTCAACGGCACCGCCGTCCATCTCCCCGAAGGCGGTGAGACGCCCGTGCTGACCGACCTCTCGCTGCCCGATTACACGCTGCTGCGCCGCGCCGGCTACCGGCCGGTGGGCGTGGTCACGAGCACGTCCGTCTTCTACGTCGTGCCGAGCTACTCGACGCGCCGGGTGACCCGCAGCGGCAGCGGCTGGTTCGCCGCGCCCAACCAGGAGCTGCAGGACTTCACCCAGGGCATCTACGCCGCCCGCGAGATGGCGCTCTCCCGCGCCACCGAGCAGGGACGCCGGCTCGGCGCCGGCGGGATGATCGGCATGCAGATCGAGCACAACATCGCCGTCCGCGAGCGCGGCAGCGAGAACAACAAGCGGACCGACCTCATCGTGACCTTCCACACCCTCGGCACGGCGATCGCCGCTGCCGCCGAGCACCGTCCCCTCGAGCCCCGGACGATCGTCCGGCAAGGAGCCGCCAGCCGATGAGCGCGTACGACCCCACGTCCCTGGAGGGCGTCCCCGAGGCCGGGCGGGGTCGCCTGGAGCAGAACAAGCGCGGGCTGTTCACCTCCGACCTGTCCGTGGCCGAGTTCCTGCTGATCAAGGAGGCGGGGTTCGACCCCCTCGGCCTGGTGGTCGGCTCGTCGATCTACCACATCGGCTTCCAGCAGTCGCGCTGGAACAAGAGCCAGGAGATGCAGGTCCTCTCCGAGGCGATGTACACGGCGCGCGAGCTGGCGATGACGCGGATGGAGGAGGAGGCCGACCAGCTCGGCGCGGACGGCATCGTGGGCGTGCGGCTGAACATCGGCCGCTACGACTGGGGCCAGGACATGGCCGAGTTCATCGCCATCGGCACGGCGATCAAGCACCGCGGCGGCGAGCTGCACCGGGCGCCCAACGGCCGCCCGTTCACCTCGGACCTCTCGGGCCAGGACTTCTGGACGCTGCTGCGCACCGGCCACCGCCCCGTGGGCATGGTGATGGGCTCCTGCGTCTACCACGTCGCCCACCGCGGCATGTTCCAGTCGCTGCGCCAGGCCGGCCAGAACGTCGAGCTGCCGAACTTCACGCAGGCTCTGTATGACGCCCGCGAGCTGGCCATGGAGCGCATGCAGGCCGAGGCCGAGGCGGTCAAGGCGGAGGGGATCGTGGGCGTCCAGCTGTCCGAGCGCAGCCACGGCTGGGGCAGCCACGTGATCGAGTTCTTCGCCGTCGGCACGGCGATCGTGCCCTACGGCGAGGAGCACACGATCGAGCCGCCGACGCCGGTGCTCGACCTCGGCTGACGCGCGCCGGTAGGGTCGGGCGATGCACGGACGCGTCGCCTCGCTCGCCCTCGCCGCCCTGCTCCTTCCCGCCGCGTCCGCGGGCGCCGCGCTGCCGCCGGGCAACCTGCTGGCCGACCCGGGCGCGGAGGCCGGTCCGGGGGCACCGGACGACGCGACGCTGGACCCGCCGCCCGGCTGGACGGCGATCGGCAGCGTCACCGCGGTGCAGTACGGCGCGTCGGGCGGCTTCCCCACGGCAGCTGACGCAGCGGCCCTGGGCGGCGGCGCGAACTTCTTCGCCGGCGGCCCGGACAGCGCGGCGAGCGCGGCCACGCAGACCATCGACGTGTCGTCTGCCGCCGCGGAGATCGACGCGGGCGGCGTGAGCGCGACCGTGTCCGGCGACTTCGGCGGCTTCGGCGGCCAGAGCGACGGCGCGACGCTCACCGCGACGTTCCTGGACGCGGCGGGCGCGGGGCTCGGCTCGGTCACGTCACCGGCGGTCACGGACGCCGACCGCAACGGCGCGACCGCGCTGCTGTCCCGCACCGCGAGCGGCGCGGTCCCGGCGGGGACGCGCGGCATCGGCGTCCGGCTCGACCTCGTGCGCGTGGACGGCGCCTACAACGACGGTTACGCGGACAATCTCAGCCTCACCCTGAGCACGGGGCCCGCGCCGGTGTTCCACAAGACGGTGGTGGCCGGCCGGGTGAGCGGCAAGATCCGGTTCCGCAAGCCGGGGGCGAAGACGTTCGTGACGCTCGGCGCGGCGGACCAGGCGCTCCCGCTCGGGTCGACGGTGGACGCCACCCACGGCGTGATGGAGCTCAGCTCCGCCCCCAGGGCCGGCGCGCCGGCGCAGACGTCGCGCTTCTACGCCGGGCGGTTCAAGGTCACCCAGCCGGGCCGCGTGACGCAGCTCGCGCTGACGCAGAAGCTCGCGTCCTGCCACCGCGCGTCGGCCGCGGCGGCAAAGAAGAAGAAGAAGCCGCGCACGCGCAAGCTCTGGGGCAACGGCAAGGGATCGTTCCGGGTCCGCGGCCGGTACAGCGCGGCCACCGTCCGCGGCACCAAGTGGGTCGTGCAGGACTCGTGCGCCGGGACGCTCACGCGGGTGGTCCGCGGCGTGGTGAAGGTGCGCGACGCCGTGCGCCACAAGACCATCGTGCTGCGGGCGGGGAAGCGCTACCTGGCGCGGCCACGGCGCTAGATGAGGACGGCGACCACGGCCAGCGGGCCGTGGACGCCATAGACCACCTGGCCGTCGATGTCGGCGGACTTGCTCGGGCCGGTGGCCAGGGCGAACGCGCTCGGCAGGCCGTCCGGGAAGACGCGCGGAAGGTCGCGGAGCACGTCGCCGGGCGTCTCGACGAGCACCTCGCGCGGGACCGCGACCACGTGCACGCGGGGAAGCAGGCTCGCCATCCGCGTCTCGTCGTCCGACGGCGCGACGACCACCGTTCCGGTGGCCGCGCAGGCCGCGCGCGCCCGGGTGAACCCGGCGTCGGCCTCGCGGGCGCGCTCCAGCGGCAGCGCCTCGATCCCGGCGGGCAGCGGCAGGCCCTCGCCGGTGGTCACGGCCGTGTGCACGTCCAGCTCGGCCAGCACGTCGGGCAGCCCGGACGGCGTCGTCACCCGCCCGTGCACGGCTTCCAGCGCCGCGGCGAACCGCGCCTCCAGCGGCCGCTCGTCCGCCGGGAACCCGACCCGCGGCACCTGGGCCGGCGGCGGCGCCGGCGGGTGCTTGGTGGCCGGCGGAGCCGCCTGCGCGAGCCGCTCCGACAGGCGCGCGAGAAAATCGGCGCGGTTCACGAGGGGTCAGACCCCTTGAGTGGGCCCGACTCAAGGGGTCTGACCCCGTCGAGGACCTCGCCGCGCTTCCAGCGGGCGCGGAAGGTGGCTCCCTCGCGGTGTGGGAGCTCGCGGCCGCGGGCCCATTCGCGGAACGGCGGGGGGACGAGCGCCTGCGGGGGGCGCAGGCCGGCCGGCGCGCCGGAGAGGGCGAATGCGCGGGGCGAGGACCAGGCGGCCGCCCAGGCGCGCCATACGGCGGCCTCGGCGCCGCCGTGCGGGTGCTCGGCGCGGCCCTGGAGCAGCAGCTCGTGCAAGGGGATGGCCACCGGGCAGGCCTGCCAGCAGGCGCCGCACAGCGACGACGCGTGGGACAGCTCGGCCGCCTCCTCGGTGCCGCGCAGCAGCGGCACGATCACCGCGCCGATCGGGCCCGAGTAGACGCGGTCGTAGGCGTGGCCGCCGATCTGCCGGTAAACCGGGCAGGTGTTCAGGCAGGCGCCGCAGCGGATGCAGTTCAGCGCCTCCTGGCTCGGGCTGCCGAGGATGTTCGAGCGGCCGTTGTCGAGCACGACGAGGTGGAGCTCCTCGGGGCCGTCGAGCTCGCCCGGCCGGCGCGGTCCGGTGACGCAGTTGACGTAGGTGGCGAACGGCACGCCGGCGCCCGCCCGCGCGACGAGCGAGAGCAGCAGGTCCGCCTCCGCCCAGTTGGACACGACGCGCTCCATGCCCATCACCGCGATGTGGACGGGCGGCGCGCCCGCGGTCAGCCGGCCGTTTCCCTCGTTGGTCACGGTGAGCAGCGTCCCCGTCTCGGCCACGGCGAAGTTCACGCCGGTGATGCCGACGTCGGCCGCGAGGAAGCGCGGGCGCAGCGTGCGGCGCGCGAACGCGGTCATCGCGTCCGGGTCCTCGCCCTGGTCGTAGCCGAGCGGCGAGAGCACCCGCACCCAGTCGTCCTGGGACTTGTGCATCGCCGGGCCGAGGATGTGCGCCGGCGGCTCGCCGTCGAGCTGCTGCACCCACTCGCCCAGGTCCGTCTCGATCGCCTCCACGCCCGCCTCGGCCAGCCGGACGTTGAGCGCGATCTCCTCGGTGACCATCGACTTGGACTTCACGACGTGCTTGGCGCCGCGACGGGCGCACAGCTCGGTGACGTAGCCGCACGCCTCGTCCGCGTCGGCGGCGAAGAACACGTGGCCCCCGGCCGCCTCGACGCGGTCCGCCACCTCGCCGAGCAGCGATGGCAGCCGGGCGATGACCGCGGAGCGCAGCGAGCGCGCGGCCTCGCGCAGCTCCTCGGAGCCCGCGAGCTCCGCGCGCAGCCCCATCCAGCGGCCGTGCATGTTGTCGGTCGAGCGGCGGATCGCGGCCTGCAGGTGGCCGTCGCCGCTCAGCGCCGCACGCTCACGCTCGCGCAGCGTCGCCACGCGTCCCCTCCTCCAGCAGCTCGGCCAGGTGCACGACCTCGACGTCGCGGCCCAGGTTGCGCAGCCGCCCGCGCAGGTGCATCAGGCACGACGGATCGGCGCCGCAGACGGTGGTCGCGCCGTCCAGCGTGCGCAGCTTCTCGTCGGCCATCGCCACCGACAGCTCCGGCTGGCGCACGGCGAACGTCCCGCCGAAGCCGCAGCAGCGCGACCCGTCCCACTCGACCAGCTCGACGCCCTCCAGCCGCTCCAGCGCCGCGCGCGGCTCGCGCTCCAGCCCCAGCTCGCGCAGCATGTGGCAGGAGTCGTGGTAGGCCACGCGCCGCGGCGCCACCGACCCGCGCAGCCCGCCGCCGTGCGACGCCAGGAACTCGGAGAGCTCGAACAGCCGCGGCGCGACGTACTCGAGGTCCGGCCCGTCCGCCAGCCCGCGGGCGAACGTGCGGATCATCGTCGTGCACGACCCCGCGGGAGCGACGTAGGCGTCGGCGCGCTCCGACGCCAGCGCGCGCAGCGTCGTGCGCAGCACCTTCGCCGCCTCGTCGCGGCGGCCCGAGTTGAACGCCGGCTGCCCGCAGCACGTCTGCCCCTCGGGGAAGACGACCTCGTGGCCCGCGCGTTGCAGCACGCGGGCCGTGGCCACGCCGACCTCGGGCGTCACGAGGTCGACGAGGCAGGTCACGAAGAGCGCGACGCGCAACTACTTGGAGAGAGGCGGCAGGGGCTCGATCCTCCCGACGATAACCAGATACGAGAACGCACCGAGGAGTGCCAGCCCGCCGGACAGCACCAGCGCCGCCACGTAGGACCCGCCGGTGAACGCGATCAGCGCGCCCGTGGTGGTCGCGCCGAGCACGCCGGCGAGGTTGGAGGCGAAGTTCTGGATGCCGCCGAGCGAGGCCACGTGCGCGGACGTCGGCGCGACATCCGCGGGCCGCGACCACACCGACGCGGCGGCGAAGGTCAGGCTGGCGTAGCAGAGCGAGAGCAGCGCCAGCGCCTCGCCCGCGGTGGGCACGACGACGGCCAGGGCGATCAGCGCGGTCACCACCGGCAGCGCGAGCGCCGTGCCGGCCC
>JAICUS010000583.1 GCA_025935735.1 Solirubrobacteraceae bacterium
AGGGCCAGCGCCGTCGCGTCGCCGCCGCGGCCGACGCCGCGCACCAGCAGCACCCCCGCGGCCACGAGCAGCACCCCCGCCGCCGCGAACCCGCTCACGTGCACGCCGAGCGCGATCACCGAGATGGCCAGCACGAGCACCGGCGCGCTGCCGCGGGCGATCGGATACACGAACGTGTAGTCGGCGCGGGTGTATGCCGTCGCCAGCAGCGCGAAGTAGACCAGCTCGAGCAGCCCGGAGGCGACGATGTAGGGCACCGCGGCCGCGTCGACGTCCCAGGTCAGCGCCGCCGGGATCGCGAACACCGCAGCGCCGATGCACAACGCCACGGCCGAGGTGGCGTGCGCGTCCCGCGCGCCCGCCACGAGCGCGTTCCAGCCGGCGTGCAGCGCCGCCGACGCCAGGACCAGCACAAACGCGGTCGTGTTCAGTGCTCTGCGGCCCGCAGCCGCCCGCCCGGCACCGCCTTGGACCCGCGCTCCTCCGGCTCGAGGCCCTCCTCCGCGCGCCACCGGTTCACCCGGCGGCGCAGGCTGAAGTAGGCGCCGAGCCCCGGGACGACCGGCAGCCAGGTGGAGATGACCTGGTAGGCGATCGTGCCCACGATCGCCGCAGCCAGCGGCACGCCGCAGGCGACGAACACGCCGACCATGCCGCCCTCGACGCCGCCGATGCCGCCGGGCATCGGGAGCAGGTTCCCGATGTGCCCGAGGAAGTAGCCGAGGATCAGCACGCCCAGCGGGACGGGGGAGTCGAACGCGCGGAAGCAGGCGTCGAGCACGGCCACGTCGGCCGCCCACCACAGGATGGCCCAGCCGACCAGCGACGGCCGGCGCCTGGACAGCGAGATCGCCGTCCGGGTGGCCTCGCCCGCCACCGCGGGGACCGAGGCCAGCTTGGCCGCGAGCCGGGCGATCCGCCCCTTGCCCGTGGCCACCCGCCGGGCGCGCCGCTCGATGTCTCCCGGGATGAGCGTGATCAGCGCGGCGCAGGCGAACGCCGTGACGCCGATCCCCACGCCCGACCAGGTCACCGCGGCGGGCGCGCCGCCGCCGAGGCCGCCGAGGATGCACGCCGCCGTGTAGGGCGCGTACATGATCGCGAGGAAGACGGAGATCGACTGCGCGGTGGTGCGCGCGGCCATCCCGGCGGCGCGCAGCGCCCACGTGGTGAAGGCGATGCCGCCGGCGCCGCCCGCGCTGAACAGCCGCGTGGCGACGACCCCGCCGAACGTCATCTCGATGCAGGCGGGCAGGTTCAGCCGCGGCGCGTCCCGCCGGAACACCCCCCAGCTCAGCGCGATGTAGCCGACGAACGACAGCGCCTCGACGCCCACGGCGAACCCCAGCCACTTGGGGTCGCCGTCCTGGACGCGCAGGAGCATGCCCTTGAGCTTGTGCAGCTGGCCGGCGAACAGCGCGAGGACCACGAGCGCGGCGGACAGCCAGAGCAGCCGCTTGAGCGAGCGCTTGCGCGCGCCCAGCCACTCGTCCTCGGACTGGCCGACGGCGATCGCCGCCAGCACCGCGGTGATGATGAACACCGCGACGGCCACGAGCGGCCAGTGCCAGCCGGGCTGCCAGAGCGCGAACGTCATTCTGCCTCGCCAGTCGCCGCTGCGCTGTCCCCGCTCCCCGGGGGGCTCGTCACCGCTTCGCTCGTGACCAGCTCCGCGAAGCGCTCGGCCGTCACGTTGCCGCCGGAGATCGTCACGCCGACGCGCAGCCCGGCGGCGTCGACCCGGCCGGCCAGCAGCGCGGCGAACGCGCTCGCGCCGCTCGGCTCGGCCACGGTCTTGGCCCGCTCGAACAGCAGCCGCATCGCCGCGACGATCTCCTCGTCGCTGACCGTGACGACGTCCTCGACGAGCTCCTGCACGACCGGGAACGTCTTCTCGCCCGGCATCGGCAGCTGCTGGCCGTCGGCGATCGTGCGCGGGACCGGCACGGCGACGCGCTCGCCCGCGTGCAGCGAGCGGCGGGTGTCGTCGCCCGCCTCGGGCTCGACGCCGATCACCCGCGTGTCCGGCGAGAGGCCGCGCGCGGCGGTCGCGCAGCCCGCGATCAGCCCGCCGCCGCCGACGCAGACCAGCAGCACGTCCAGCGGCCCGGCGTCCTCGAGCAGCTCCAGCGCCACGGTTCCCTGGCCCGCCATCACGCGCTCGTCGTCGTAGGGGTGGACGGGCACCAGGCCGCGCTCGGCCACCAGCGCGGCGAGCAGCTCCTCACGGTCCTCGGCATAGCGGTCGAATGCCACGATCTCCGCACCGTAGCCCTTCGTCGCCGCGAGCTTGCCCCGCGGTGCATCCGAGGGCATCAGGATCACGGCGGGGACCTCGTGCAGCCGGGCGGCGAGCGCGAGCGCCTGGGCGTGGTTGCCGCTGCTCACCGTGCAGACGCCGCGGCGGCGCTCCTCGGGATCCAGCGACGCCACGGCGTTGTACGCGCCGCGGAACTTGAACGCGCCGGCGCGCTGGAGGTTCTCGGCCTTCAGCAGCACGCGCGCGGCGCCCGTCGCCTCGTCCAGCGCGCGCCCGGTGATGACCGGCGTGCGGTGGGCCACGCCGTCGAGCCGCCCGGCCGCGGCGCGTACGTCGTCGAGCGTGATCACGCGAGCCGCACCGCCACCCAGCCGTCGCCCTCCGCCCGCGCCGCCTCGCGCAGCCCGCGCCGGGCGAACGCGGCCACGATCTCCTCCGCCTCGCCGGTCTCCAGGCCGGAGACGAGCAGCTGCCCGGGCGCGCGCCGCAGCCCCGCCGCCACCTCGAGCAGCAGCGGCCGCACGAGGTTGGCCACCACGGTCGGCGCCCACGGGCCGCCCCGGCGCACATCGCAACGTGTCACGTCCACGCTCACTCCATTGTCCTCGGCCGCCGCGCGTGTCGCCACGACCGAGGCCGGCTCGACGTCGCAGGCCGCCACCGGCGCCCAGCCGAGCTTCGCCGCGCACACCGCCAGCACCCCGCTGCCGCAGCCCCAGTCGGCCAGCGCGCCGGCGGGTGTGAGCTCCGTCAGCAGCTCGAGCGTGAGCCGCGTCGACGGGTGCGCGCCCGTGCCGAACGCCTGCCCGGGGTCGATGACCACGTCCAGCGCGCCGGCGCGGGCCGGCTCCCACGGCGGGCGGACCCGCAGCGGCCCGACGTCGAGCGGCCCGTGGAAGGTCCGCCAGCGCTCGTCCCAGTCGTCGGGCAGCTCGCTGGTGGAGACGTCGACCAGCGCCCCGCCGGCCGCCGCGCGGACGACCGGCAGCGCCGGCAGCTCGCCCGCGGCGCCGTAGAGCACGTACTCGACCGTCGCGGCGTCGACCTCGCGTTCCTCGAGGCCGCCGGGGACGAGATCGAGCAGCTCGGCCAGCACCGGCTCCGCATGCTCCCGCTCGACGCGGACGGCCAGCCGGATCACGCGGCCTCCAGGCGCAGCGCCGCCCAGCCGTCTTGGACTCGCCGCTCCCGCTCCCGCATGCCCCAGGCGGCGACCACGGCGTCCGCCTGCCCGGCCAGCACGCCGGAGGCGATCAGCGTGCGCGGCGGCGGCCCGGGGAGCGTGGCCGCGGCCCGCAGCAGCGGCAGTGTGAGGTTGGCCACGACGGTGGGCGCGTATGGCGGCCGCGCCTTCGTGACGTCGAGCCGGCGAGCCTCCACCGCCACCCCATTCGCCCGCGCATTCTCC
>JAICUS010000630.1 GCA_025935735.1 Solirubrobacteraceae bacterium
ACCGTGGCCTCGGCGTAGGCGTAGAGCAGCTTCGCGCCGTGGCGGATGATCCCGCCCCACTCCTGCGATGTGCCGGGCAGGAAGCCGGGGACGTCGACGAACGTGAGCAGCGGGATGTTGAACGCGTCGCAGAAGCGCACGAAGCGGGCGGCCTTGCTGGAGGCGTCGATGTCCAGCACGCCGGCCATCGACCGCGGCTGGTTGCCCACCACGCCCACCGCGTAGCCGTCGAGGCGCGAGAAGCCGCAGACGATGTTCTGGGCGTAGTGCTCGTGGACCTCGAGGAACTCGCCGTCGTCGACCACGTAGCGGACGACGTCGCGGATGTCGTAGGGCTTGTTCGGGTTGTCGGGGACGATCCGGTCGAGCTCGGAGTCCATCCGGGCGGGATCGTCCGACGGCTGCACCCGCGGCGCGGTCTCCAGGTTGTTCTGGGGGATGAACGACAGCAGGTAGCGCGCGTCCTCCAGGCACGCCTCCTCGTCCTCGGCGGCGAAGTGCGCCACGCCGGACTTGCTCGAGTGGCTCATCGCCCCGCCGAGGTCCTCGAACCCGACCTCCTCGCCCGTGACCGTCTTGATCACGTCGGGGCCGGTGATGAACATGTGCGAGGTCTCCTTGACCATGAAGACGAAGTCCGTGATCGCCGGCGAGTAGACCGCGCCGCCCGCGCACGGGCCCATGACCAGGGAGATCTGCGGGATGACGCCGCTCACCCGGACGTTGCGCAGGAAGACGTCCCCGTAGCCGCCGAGCGAGACGACCCCCTCCTGGATGCGCGCGCCGCCGGAGTCGTTGATGCCGATCACGGGGCAGCCGATCTTGGCCGCCAGGTCCATGATCTTGCACATCTTCTCGGCCATCACCTCGCCCAGCGAGCCGCCGAAGACCGTGAAGTCCTGGCTGAACACGCACACGCGGCGGCCGTCGATCGTCCCGTGGCCGGTGACCACCGCGTCGCCCCACGGCCGGTTCTTCGGCATGTCGAAGTCGGTCGTGCGGTGGCGGACGTAGGTGTCGAGCTCCTGGAAGGAGCCGGGGTCGAGCAGCTTCTCGATCCGCTCGCGGGCGGTCAGCTTGCCCTTCGCGTGCTGCTTCTCCACCGCCTGCTCTGAGGCGTGGTGGAGGGCGGCGTCGCGCAGGTCGTTGAGCTGGGCGAGCCGCTCCTCGTACGTCTCGGGGGCTTTCTGGCGCATCCTGCCCGGACTCTAACGCCGTACCTTCAGATGCCAGGTGCGGTGGGCGGCGTCCTTGACGGTCAGGCGGTAGGTGTGGTGGCGGCGCAGCCGGACCCGCTGGCCGGAGCGCACCCGGTGCCCGCGCAGGGTGATCTTCCGGAGCTTCGCGCCGTCGCGGCCGCGCGTGACGTGGATGCGGCCCTTGCGCAGCTTGACCACCGGCGGGCAGCCGGCCACCTTCAGCGGCGCCTTGAGGTGCGCCACCGCGCCGCTGTGCGCGGTCAGCGTGGCCAGCACGTTCCGGCGCCTGCCGCGGCAGGCGTCGCTGCGCAGCTGCAGCGGGGACGCGCTGGAGAACTTCAGGTCGAAGCGCCCGAGCGGCACGTCGGGGATGCCCGAGAACGTGTTCTTGATGCGCTTGTCGCCGGTGGGCAGCTGGACATCGCCGAACAGCGGCAGGGTGACCGGGCCGGTGAAGTTCAGCGCCAGCCCCGGCAGCGCGCCCGGCCGCGGCGTGACGAACATCACCGGGCTGGTGAGCCGGCCGGGCAGCAGCGGCGTGGTGGCGACGGCCCGGCCGATGAGCGCGGTCTTCGGGCACGTGCCGGCGGCGTACGCCGCGCCTGTGCAGGCGCGGCCGAGCCCGGCCAGGCTCAGCCCGAGCGACGGCGGCAGGGCGACCTGCGCCTGGGCGGTGGCGGCCTGCCCGGCGGGCACGGTGACCACGACGTGCAGCGGCGCGGCGGCGCTGCGGTGGGTCTTGCCGCGGGCGCCGACGGTCGCGCGCAGGTGCGGCGCGAACGGCAGGTGCGCGCAGTCGGTGGCCTGGTAGGGCGCGGTGGCCGTGGCGCTGCCCCCGTCGACGCCGTCGACCGTGGCGCTGACCTGCTGGAGCGCGCAGCTGGAGGCGTTGAGGACGAAGCCCGGGCGGTCGAGCGTGAGCGCGAGCGAGCGGATCGACACGGGCACGCCGCCGAGGAAGCGCGGCAGCGGCCGCGTGCGGACGTCGAGGCCGCCGTCCGGCCGCAGGGCGATGCTCGCCCGCACCACCGCGGTGCCCAGGTTCACGGGCCCGACCTGCGCGGGGAGCGCGATGGCCAGCCCGGCCGGCCCGCCGTCGGTCGGGCCGGTGAGGAAGACCGTGCCGGCGAGCGCGACCGGCGCGCTGCCGCTGCCCACCAGCGTGCTCACGCTGCCCACGCGGGAGGCGGCCGGGCAGGTGCCGGCGTCGGCGTTCGCGTCGGGGCAGGTCGGGACGCCCTTGAGGCTGCCGGCCAGGCCGGGCGGCATGTGCGTGGTCACGCGGCTGAAGTCCTGCGAGCCGTCGGGGCGCGAGATGGCCAGCGTGACCGCGCCGGCGGGGCGCCCGGCCGCGGTCGACTGGGCAGTCGCGGCGAGTGCGGGGGACAAAGGCAGGGCCGAGCAGGAGACGCCGGGGGCGCTGGTGCCGATCGTGAACGTCGCGGTCGCCGTCTTGGCGGCGGTCCCGCTCCAGGGCGTCAGCAGCGCGGTCACCGTGTGCGGGCCGCAGCTCGCCGGGTTGGCCAGCACGGCGTGCGGGCCGCCCTGGAAGCTCAGCGCGAACGAGCTGAACGGCACCTGCGGCAGGTTGTCGAACACCGTGGTGATCTGGCCGGTCGCCGGGTCGAGGCGCACGTCGCCCGCCAGCGCGACGCGCACGCCGCTGCCCTCGACCACCACATAGAGCCGGAAGCCGTCGCCGAAGTAGACCTTGCCGGGCAGCGTGCCGAGCAGCGGCGTGTCGAAGCTCACCGTGCCCACCTGGCTGCCCGCGGGGCAGCCGGCGCCGGCGAACTGCGCCGCGGTGCACGCCTGCAGGCCGTCCGCGACGCCGGGGTTGAGCGTCGTGCCCACCGGCAGCGCGATCTGCGCGCGGCGCACGTCGGACTGGCCGGGCGGGAGCGTCAGCGTGACCGTCGCGCCGCTGGGCGCCGCGCGCTGGATGGTGTCGAGCTGCGCGGCGAGCCCGGGGTTGAACGGGACGTTCTGGCAGCCGGTCGGGGTGAAGGAGGCCGAGTAGGTGGCGTCGGCCTCCATCGTCACGGTGGCCGGGACGCACGAAGTCGGGAAGCGGATGAACGACGCA
>JAICUS010000892.1 GCA_025935735.1 Solirubrobacteraceae bacterium
AGGCAGAGCTCGAGGGCGTCGGCGACCTCCTCGGACTGCCACCCGTCGGTGATCACCTCGCCCTGGAGCATCTCGAACAGCAGGCGGGCCCGCCCACGGGTGCTGTGCTTCTCCTCCCGGGTGACCTGGTAGCTCGGGCACATCACGCCCTCCTGGTCGCGGCAGGCGCCGACGCCGAAGCACCGCTCGGCGGCCGCGGCGAAGCTGCCGCCGTCGCGCGGGAAGGCGAACTCGGTGCGCACCGGCAGCGTGCGGTAGGACGGGTCCATCCGCAGGTTCGTGTCCAGCGGGTACGGGTCGACGACCTTGCCGGGGTTCATCCGCCCGTCGGGGTCGAAGATCGCCTTGAACTCCGCGAAGGCGCCCACGAGCTCCGACCCGAACATGCGGTCCAGCAGCTCGCCGCGCGCCTGGCCGTCGCCGTGCTCGCCCGACAGCGAGCCGCCGTACTTGGAGCACACCAGCTCCGCCGCGTCCTCCATGAACGCGCGGTAGTTGGCCACGCCCTCGGGCGTGAGGAAGTCGAAGTCGATGCGCGAGTGCACGCAGCCGTGGCCCACGTGGCCGAACAGCGCCGACACCCGGCGGCCGTGCTTGGAGCACAGCGCCTCGAGGTCGCGCAGGTAGTCGCCGATACGCTCCGGCGCCACCGCGGCGTCCTCCCACGACGGCCAGCCGGGGTGCTCGCCCGGCACCTTGGAGTGCCCGACGCCGCCCTCGCGCATCTCCCACACCTGGGCCGCCTCTTCGGCGTCGTCGAAGAGCTTGGCGCCGATGCTGGGCCCGGCCCCGCCGCCGTCCACCAGCTTCATCAGCTCGCGCGCCTGCCCTTCGGCCTCCTCGTCGCTGTCGGCGCCGAACTCCACCAGCAGCCAGGCGTCGCCGTCCGGCAGCAGGTCCGGGCGCTCGGGGAAGCCCTTGGCCAGCTCGTTGCGCACGAGCCGGCGGTCGAACGTCTCCAGCGCGATCGGGCCGAGCTCCATCACCTCGGGCACCTGGTCGGCGGCGCAGGCGGCGTCCGCGTAGCCGATCAGCACGAGCACGCGGTGCTGCGGGCTGGGGATGAGCTTGCAGTGCGCCTCCAGGACGAGCGCGCACGTCGCCTCGGTGCCGACGAGCGCCGCGGCGACGTTGAAGCCGTTCTCGGGCAGCAGCGCGTCGAGGTTGAAGCCGGAGATGCGCCGCGGGATGTCCGGGAAGCGCTCGCGGACCTGGTCGGCGTAGCGGTCGCGCAGGCCGCGCAGCGCGGCGTAGATCTCGCCCACGCGGCCGCCGCGGGCGATCGCCTCCGACAGCTCGGCGTCGGACACGCGGCTGGGCGCGAGGAAGCGCGTGCCGTCGTAGAGCAGCACGTCGAGCGCCTCGATGTTGTCGGCCGTGACGCCGGCGAGGATCGAGTGCGTGCCGCAGGAGTTGTTGCCGATCATGCCGCCGAGCGTGCAGCGGCTGTGCGTCGCCGGGTCGGGGCCGAACGTCAGCCCGTGCTCCTCGGCGGCGTCGCGCAGGCG
>JAICUS010000655.1 GCA_025935735.1 Solirubrobacteraceae bacterium
CCGCGCTCCTGCTCCTGCTCCATCCAGTCCATCGTGGCCGCGCCCTCGTGGACCTCGCCCATCTTGTGGGAGCGCCCGGTGTAGTAGAGGATGCGCTCGGTCGTCGTCGTCTTGCCCGCGTCGATGTGGGCCATGATCCCGATGTTGCGGGTGTTCTCGAGCGTGAACTTGCGCGGCATGGAGGTTCTCTTCTCTGTCTGCGGTCTTCCTGCGTAGTAGTTGGGATTGCCCCGACTGGAGGCAAAGAAACGGGCCCTTTCGGGCCCGATGTCTTCACTTACCGCGTGCGAGGCCCTGTCGCAGGTGGGCTATGGCTCGCGTGACTCCATGTGAAGGACCGGGGGAACCGGCAGGGCAGATGCCCTGCGACGCGATGAGAATAGCAGGGCGTCACCAGTGCTCCGCGGCCCGGCGGCGCACCATCGCGCGGAACATCTCGGTCGTGTTGGGGAGCAGCTCGCCGGTCCCCCAGTCGACGATCACACCGTACTGCCGGACCAGGTCGAGCACGTCGAGCTCGCCCTCCCGGTAGCGCCGGGCGACGTCCTCGGCGTCCTCGGAGAGCCAGCCCGCCCGGGCGCCGCGGATCCGCTCGCGCTCGGCCTCCGTGGCCTCGGAGTCGACCTCGTACTCCGACAGGTCGGCGTCGATCTCGCGCACGACGACGCCGTAGTCGGAGCGGGCGCGCTCGAGCGTGACGTAGCCGTCGGCCACGTCCTCGCGCACGGCGGCCGGGTCGCGCTCCAGCGGGTCGCCGAAGCCGCCGCCCCCGGCGGACGGCCGGGTGAACGTGTCGCCGGCGACCAGCCCGACGTTGGAGAAGATGGCCCCCAGGAACCGCTCCTCGTCGCTGCCCCGGTTCAGCCAGACGCCGTGCGGGAGCGACGGCAGGCCGCCGTTGATGCCCCAGGTGATCGAGCGCGCCCGGTCGCAGCAGTAGGACACCACCGTGTTCTCCGCGCGGGTGAGCGTGGCCCCCTTCTCGACGCCGCAGCCGCCCCGGAAGCGGCCCGGGCCGCCGGAGTCGGGCAGGATCGCGTGGCCGGTGGTCAGCACGGGCGAGAGGCGCTCCTGCCCCTCCAGCGGCTGCACGGCGAGCCCGACGCCGAACACCGGCGCCGTGCAGTTGGAGCCGTCCTTGCCGTTGCGGCCGCCCCAGCCGCCGACCATCCAGTCGTACCACATGAAGAACGGCCGCTCGTCGGCCCGCGCGTCGCGGCCGCCGACCAGCAGGTACTCCAGGTTGAACGAGCAGGCCATCGCCCGCTCGGGCATGATCTGCGACCAGATCTCGAAGATCGCGTTCATGATCTTCTCGTAGGGGCCGGAGCAGAAGCCGGTGACCGCCACCGGCCACGGGGCGTTGACCACGGAGCCCTCCGGGCCGAGGTCGATCTCGACCGCCCGGTAGAAGCCGGAGTTCAGCGGCACGTCGGGGAAGAACGTCTTCGTCCCGCCCGCCACGCCGGAGATCGCGCTGCCGAAGCCGGCGTTCAGGAACGTGCCGACCGCGGGATGCGACCCGGAGAGGTCGTAGCGGATCTGATCGCCCTCGATCTCCAGCTTGACCTTGACCGGGACCAGGCCCTCCTCGCGGCTGGGGTCGGAGTCGATGTAGTCCTCGGTCTCCCACACGCCGTCGGGCAGCTCCGCCACGCGGGTGCGCGTGAGCCGCTCCACGTAGTCCTGGACCTCGTCGAACGCGGTGAGGATCGTGTCGCGCCCGTACTTGTCGACCAGGCGCAGGATCTCGCGCTCGCACACGCGCGTGGCCTCGGCCTGGGCGTGCAGGTCGCCCTCGGTGGCCTCGGGCGCGCGCGTGTTGGACAGGATCAGCCGGGCGACGTCGTTGAGGTAGCGCCCCTGCTGCCAGATCCGCACCGGCGGGATGCGGGTGCCCTCGCCGAAGTGCTCGCGGGCGGTGATGTCGAAGGAGCCGGGGACGCTGCCGCCGACGTCGGCCCAGTGCCCGTTGGACTGCGCGTAGGCGATGACCTCGCCGTCGTGGAAGATCGGGCGGATGATGCTGACGTCGTTGAAGTGCGTGCCGCCCAGGTAGGGGTCGTTGATCGCGAAGACGTCCTCGGGGTGGATGTCGTCGCCGAAGGCCTCGATGACCGCCTTGGCCTTGAAGTGCAGCGTCCCGACGTGCACCGAGATGTCCTGGCTGCCCTGCATGACCGTGTTGCCCTCGCGGTCGCACAGCGCCGAGGAGAAGTCGCGCGCGTAGATGACGAACGAGTGGCACGTGCGCAGGATCTGCTCGGCCATCAGGTCGACGGTGGTGATGAAGGAGTTCTTGAGGACCTCGAAGGTGACGGGGTCCAGCTCCTGGCGGCTCTTGGTCATCGCGCGATCTCCATCCGGATGATCAGGTGCTCGTCGACCGCGGCGCTGACGCCCGGCGGGACGACGATCGTGGAGTCCAGCTGCTGGACGATCGCGGGACCCTCCAGCGTGCAGCCCGCGGGCAGCGCCGCGCGGTCGTAGACGGGCGTGTCGACGGCGGCGTCGAGCTCGTCGAAGTGCACCGGCCGGCGGGCGAGCGGCTCCGGCCGGATGGCGCCGTCGAGCTCGTGGCGCGCGAGCGCCGGCTTCGGCGTGACGCCCACCGCCTGCAGCCCGAGCTCGTAGAGCTCGACGGGCGCCCCTTCGCGCCGGTAGGCGAACTCCCGCTGGTGCTCGGCGTGGAAGCGGGCGACGACCTCGTCCAGCGACTCCAGGCCGGGCTCGACGGCGACGCTCAGCGAGCGCCACTGGCCGAGGTAGCGCATGGCGATCGTGCGCCGGAACGTCATCCGGTCCTCCGGCACGCCCTCGGCGGCCAGCCGCTCGCGCGCCTCGTCCTCCAGGCCGGCGAACTCCGCCTCGATCTCCGCCGGCACGGCGTCCTCGACCCGGCGCAGGTGCATCCGGGCGAGGTCGTGGCGCACGTCGACGAGCAGGCAGCCGAGCGCGGAGGTGATCCCGGGGTTGGGCGGGACGATCACCGTGGGGATCGACAGCTCCTTGGCCAGTGCCGCGCCGTGCAGCGCGCCCGCGCCGCCGAAGACGACCAGGGCGAACTCGCGCGGGTCATAGCCGCGGCGGATGGAGATCAGCCGCACGGCGTCGGCCATGTTGGCGTTGGCCA
>JAICUS010000372.1 GCA_025935735.1 Solirubrobacteraceae bacterium
CCGCGACCGGGTGCTGGACGCGTTCTCGAGCGCGCTCGACGACGTGTTCCTCGTGGGCGTGCCGATCGTGATCCTGGCCTTCCTGGTCGCGCTGGCGCTGAAGGAGATCCCGCTGCGCAGCGGCGCGGGGGCGGCGCCCGCGGCTCCGTAGGATCGGGGCGTATGCCCCGCATCCCCCCGGTCGACGAGACCTCGGCGCCCCCGCAGTCCCGCGAGCTGGCCGCAGCTCACGCGGCCACCGGCGGCCGCATGACCAACATGAAGTGGACGCTGGCGCACTCGCCGGTCGCGCTGGACGCGCTGCTGCAGTGGTATCCGCTGCACGACCGCGTCGCGCCGGTGCTCGGCGAGCGCCGGACGTGGCTGTACTGCCACGCGATCTCCACGCAGAGCGACTGCCTGATCTGCTCGACGTTCTTCCGCCGGCTGCTGGCCGACTCGGGCGAGGATCCGGACGACCTGCAGCTGGACGAGCTGGACTCGCTGGTGGTCGAGCTGGGCCGGCGGCTGGCCGCCGACCCGCACACCGTCGACGACGACCTCCACGCGCGGCTGGCCGAGCGCTTCGACACCGCGCAGATCGTCGACCTGGTCGCGTTCGGGGCGATGATGGTGGCCACCAACGTGTTCAACGACGCGCTGCGGGTCGACCTGGACGGCTACCTGACGCCCTACCGCGCATGAGCGTCGCGTTCATCACCGGCGCCGCGCACGGCCAGGGGCGGGCGACCGCGCTGGCGCTGGCCGCCGACGGCTACGACATCGCGGCGTTCGACGTGGCCGCGCCGCTGGAGCACCCCGGCTACGTGATGGGCACGCCGGAGGAGCTGACCTCGCTGGCCGCCGAGTGCCCGACGCGCTGCGAGACGTTCGTGGGCGACGTGCGCGACGACGCGGCGGTGGCCGAGGCGGTGCGGGCGACGGTGGAGCGGCTCGGCGGCGTCGACGTGCTGTTCAACAACGCCGGCATCTGCTTCTACGGGCTCGCGCACGAGCTGACCGAGGCCGAGTGGGACGCGATGCTCGACATCAACCTGAAGGGCGCGTGGATCGTCGCCCGCCACGTCATCCCGGTGATGATCGCCGCCGGGCGCGGCGTGATCGTCAACAACTCCTCGATCGCCGGGCTGCGCGGGATGGGCCGGCTGTCGCACTACGCCGCGTCCAAGTGGGGCCTGACCGGGCTGACCAAGTCATGGGCGATCGAGCTCGCGCCGCACGGCATCCGCGTGGTGTCGATCCACCCGACCGCCGTGGACACGCCGCTGAACGACGGGCTGGCCGCGATGGAGGGCGCGACGCCGCGGGAGATCGCCGAGCGCTCGGCGGGGAACCTGCTGCCCGTGCCGTGGATCGAGGCGTCCGACGTCGCCGAGGCCGTGCGCTTCCTCGTGTCGGAGAAGGCCCGCTACCTGACCGGCACCGAGTTCGTCATCGACGCCGGCCTGCTCACGCGCTGAGCCGCACCCCGGCGAGCGCCTCGCGCGCGCCGGCCACCAGGCGGGCCACGACCTCGGCCGCGGGGAGCTCCTCGG
This sequence comes from Solirubrobacteraceae bacterium, assembly GCA_025935735.1. Next base: position 1,536 of record JAICUS010000372.1, read on the forward strand.
CCAGCGCGTGCGCCTCGCCGGCCCACAGGTTGAAGCCGCCGGCATCGCCGGCCTCGCGGGCGGCGGCGCGCAGCGGGGCGGTGGCGTAGTGGAGCTCCGGGTAGGCGACCGGCGCGTCCACGTGCTCGGCCATGAACCGGTTCCGGATGCCGCGGGCGAGCCGGCCGGTGAACGCGCGGGTGAGCGCCGTCGGCTCCTCGCCGGCCAGCGCCTGCTTCTGCGTCGGGTGCGTGCCGGCCTCGGGGGTGCGCAGGAACGCGGTGCCGACCTGCGCCGCCCGGGCGCCGAGCGCCAGCACCGCGGCGAGCGCCGGGCCGGTGGTGACGCCGCCCGAGGCGACGAGCGGCAGGTCCACGGCCGCGCGGATGAGCTGCAGGAGCGAGAGCAGGCCGTAGACCGGCACGTCCGGGCGGTCGGTGAACGAGCCGCGGTGGCCGCCGGCCTCGCCGCCCTGCACGACGAGCGCATCCGCCCCCGCGGCGGCCGCCTCGCGCGCCTCATCCGGGCTGGTCACGGTCACCCAGGCCTCGCTGCCGGCCGCGTGCACGCGGTCGACCACGTCGGCCGGCGGGCAGCCGAAGGTGAAGCTGACGACCGGCACGGGGTCGCGCTCGAGCAGCGCGAGCTTGGCCTCCCAGGCGTCGTCGTCGGCGCGTGGCTCGCCGGCCTCCGGTCCGAGCGCGGCGACGTAGTCCGCGTACGCCTCGCGCGGCGTGGCCGGCCCGGGGACGAAGACGTTGACGCCGAACGGCCGCGCGGTCAGCCCGCGGGTCTCGGCGATGCGCTGCTCGAGCGCATCCGGCTTCAGGTAGCCGGCGGCCACGAACCCGAGCCCGCCGGCCTCGCTGACCGCGGCGGCCAGTGCGGGCGTCGACGGGCCGCCGGCCAGCGGCGCCAGCACCACCGGCGCGTCCAATGAGTCGAGGATCACGCCCCGACTGATTACCAGGTCAGGCGGGTTGGCCCGCGGGCGCGCCGGAGATGGCGCGCTCGAGCAGCTCCCGCAGCTGCGCGCGCTCCTCGGGCGAGAGCGGGCCCAGCACCTCGCCCTCGAGGTCCTCCATCGCCCGCTCGGCGTGGGCCAGCGCCTTCTTGCCCGCGGGCGTGAGCTCGACGATGTGGCGGCGGCGGTCCTCCGAGTCGCGCACGCGGCGGACGTGGCCGGCGGCCTCCATGTCGTTGAGCAGGAGCACGCAGTTGTTCGGGTCCAGGTGCATCGCGTGGCACATGTCCTTCTGCGTCTGGGCGGCGTCGCGCAGCAGCGTGAGCCCGGCGTAGGCCTTGTACTTCATGCCCAGCGCCTCCTCGTCCGCCGCGCGGATGACCGCCTTCGCGAGGCGCGAGAGGAGCACGATCGTGCCGGGCCTTGACGTAGCGGACATTACGGTCCAGATATTAGCGGGGTTGCGGGATCGTCACAAGGTGCGATACCATCCACGACCTAGTGACTATCTCTAATACAGAGAACGCCTCCCGGCGCAAGTGGATGGCCCTGGTGGTCGTCTGCCTCGGTCAGCTGATGATGGTCGTCGACATGACGATCGTCAACGTGGCCCTCCCCGTCGTCCAGCGGGACCTGGACTTCTCCCAGGCGAACCTCACGTGGGTCGTGAACGCCTATCTCATCTCCTACGGCAGCTTCATGCTGCTCGCCGGACGCGTCGGCGACCTCGTCGGCCGCAAGCGCGTGTTCCTCTCCGGCCTGCTCCTCTTCACCGCCGCCTCAGTGGCCTGCGGCCTGGCGGACGACCAGCTGGTGCTGATCGCCGCGCGGTTCGTCCAGGGCCTCGGCGGCGCGATCGCCACCTCGGTGATCATCGCGCTGATCGTCACCGACTTCCCGCGCCCGGACGAGCGCGTGAAGGCGATGAGCGCCTATATGTTCGTCGTCACCTCCGGCGGCTCGCTCGGCCTGCTGCTGGGCGGCGTGATCGTCCAGTCGGTCGACTGGCACTGGATCTTCTTCGTCAACGTGCCGATCGGCGCGGTCGTGCTCGCGCTCGGCGCGCGGCTGCTCGAGGAGCGCCGCCCCGCGGAGCGCACGGGCGGGGTCGACGTGGCCGGCTCGGCGCTGGTCACCGGCGCCACCATGGCGGCCGTCTACGCCATCGTCACCTCCGCCCAGCACGGCTGGGGCTCGGCGCACACGCTCGGCTTCGGCGCCGTGGCGGCGGCCCTGTTCGCCGCCTTCGCCGCGGTCGAGGCGCGCGTCGCCGACCCGATCTTCCCGCCGCGCATCCTGCGGCTGCGGACGTTGTTGGGTGCCAGCGCCGTGCGCGGCTTCCTGGTCACCGGCATGTTCACCTCCTGGGTGCTCGGCTCGCTGTATCTCGAGCACGTGCTCGGCTACGGCGCCTGGGACACCGGGCTGGCGTTCCTGCCGATGACGCTCACGGTGGCGGCGCTGTCGACGGGCCTGACCGCCCGATTGATGGCCCGCTTCGGCGCGCTCCCCACGCTGATCGGCGGGCTCTCCACCACGATCGCCGCCTTGCTGCTCATGACTCTCCCCGGCGTCGGCGCGAGCTACTTCCCGGGCCTGTTCGTCCCCTACCTGCTGATGGGGGTCGGGATGGGCACGGCGATGCTGCCGCTGCTGACGATCGCCATGAGCGGCGTCCCCGAGCGCGACGCCGGCCTCGCCTCGGGCGTGGTCAACGTCTCGATGCAGCTGGCGGGCGCGCTCGGGCTGGCCGTGCTCGGCACGGTGGCCACCGACCGGACGCAGACCCTGGTCGAGTCCGGGCTCTCGCGGGCGAGCGCGCTGACCGGCGGCTACCACCTGGCCTTCGAGCTGGGCGCCGTGGCCGTGGCCGCCGGGATCGCGCTGGCGCTGATCGCGCTGCGGCCGCCCCGGACCCGCCAGCAGGAGGTTGTCGGGTCAGAGCTGGCGCTCGAGGTCTGACGAGACCTCGGCCAGCGTGGGCGGCGACGCGCCCGGCCGCTCGCAGGTGCGCGCGGCGACCGTGCAGGCAAACGCGGTCGCCGCGCGCAGGGCGGCCGGGTCGGCGAGCCCGGCCCTGCCGGGGCCGCGCAGGTGCCACCACGTGAGGAAGCCGCCGCTGAACGCGTCGCCCGCGCCGATCGTGTCGACCACGTCGACCGGCGGCGCGGGCACCGTCTCCTCGCCGGCGGCGGTGACGATCAGCGCGCCGTCGCCGCCGAGCGTGACGAGCGCGACCGACGGGCCGTCGGCGAGCAGCGAGCGGGCGGCGTCGGCGGGCTCGAGCGACGGCTCGATGAACGCGAGGTCGTCGCCGCTCGCCTTGACCACGTGCGCGTGGCGCAGGGTGGCGGCGAGCCCGTGCCGGTAGGCGGCGCGGTCGGGGATCGACAGCGGGCGGCAGTTGGGGTCCACCATCACCAGGGCGCGGTCGGCGACGGCCTCGATGGCCGCCTGCAACCCGAGCGCCGTGGGATGCGCGTCCAGGCCGAGCGCGATGCAGCCGCCCTCGACGTGCAGCATGTCGACGCGCGGGGGCAGCGCCGCGCGCGCCGGGCCGGGCGCGAGCGCGGCCGCCGACGTGCCGTCGGTGTAGAACCGGTAGCTCGCCGCGCCGGCCGCGTCGATCTCGACGAGCGCCAGCGTCGTCGGCAGCTCGGTGTCCACCACGGTGTCGAGTTGCACGCCGTCCGCGCGCAGCTGCTGTCGCAGGCGGCGGCCGAACGCGTCGCGGGACACGCAGCCGAGGTAGAGCACGGGCTGCTCGAGCCGCCCCAGCGTGCGCGCGGTGTTGTAGGGCCCGCCGCCGGGGTGCGCGCGCAGCCCGTCCTCGCCGTCCGGGACGAGGTCGATCAGCGCCTCACCGGCCACGACGATCGCCATCGCGGCGAACCCTACGTGCTACACCCGGGGCATGGACGTGCGGGCCTCCGACGCCGAGCGCGAACGGGCGCTGGAGCGCCTGCGCGCCGCGGCAGTGGAGGGGCGGCTGACGCTGGAGGAGCTGGCGGACCGCAGCGAGGCGGCCGGCCACGCCGTCATGCGCGGCGAGCTCGAGCGGCTGATCGCCGACCTGCCCGCGCCGCTGCCCGACGTGCCGGAGAAGCCGCGGCCGGTCGCCACGCTGGGCTCGATCCGGCGCTCCGGCGCGTGGCTGGTGCCCGCCGAGAGCCGCTACCGCTCGTGGTTCGGGCACATCCAGCTCGATCTCCGCCAGGCGCGGATCGGCGCGGCCGACGTGCGGATCCATGCCCGCACGGTGTTCGGCGTCATCGACCTGCTCGTACCCGAGGGCGTCGAGGTGGACGTCCGGGCGAGCTCGCGGATCGGCCGGGTCCGCCAGGAGCACTCGGACCCGGCCGGGCTCGGCGCGCCGCGGATCGTGCTCACCGGCGGCAGCGTGTTCGGCGAGATCCGCGTGCGCCACCAGCGGTTGTGGGAGAAGATGGCGCGCCGGCTGATCGGCCGTTAGAACGCGGTCGCCAGGGCGAACGGGTAGACGGCGGCGGCCCCGCGGCGGCGCAGCTGGCCGGCCACCATCGCCAGCGTCCAGCCGGAGAAGCGGATGTCGTCGACGAGCAGGCACGGCTCGGACGGCACCGCGCCCGCGACCGCGAACTCGCCGCGGACGTTGGCCACCTGCTGGGCGGAGTTCGCCATCTCGCGCTGCGGCGGGTGGTCGCCGGCGCGTTCGAGCACGGGGTGGAACGGCAGCTCGAGCGCGGCGGCCAGCCGCTGCGCGAAGTCCGGTACGAGCGGGCCGCTGCGCCCGGACGGCACGGCGGCCACC
>JAICUS010000759.1 GCA_025935735.1 Solirubrobacteraceae bacterium
CGCCCGCTTCCCGGGGCTGGGCGTGCTGATCCTCTCCCAGTACGTCGAGCCGGTCTACACGGCCGAGCTGCTCGACTCCGGCGAGGGCGGGATCGGCTACCTGCTCAAGGAGCGGGTGGGCGACGTCAAGGCGTTCGTCGGCGCCGTGCAGCGCGTGGCGGCGGGCGGAACGGCGCTGGACCGCGAGGTGGTGACCGAGCTCGTCCGCTCCCGCGGCGGGGACGAGGGCGACGGCGCGCTGGGCGCGCTGACCCCGCGCGAGCGAGAGGTGCTGTCTCTGATGGCCGAGGGGCGCACGAACACCGCCATCGCCCGCGCGCTGGTGGTCACGCCGGGCGCGGTGGAGAAGCACATCTCCAACATCTTCTCCAAGCTCGACCTGCCGGCCACCGACGAGGATCACCGCCGCGTGCTGGCCGTGCTGGCCTTCCTGCGCAACGGCTGAGCCGCACGGGCGGGGATCGCCGCCTGGACGGTGGTGCCCTCGCCGGGCGGCGAGTGGACGTCCAGGCGCCCGCCCAGCGCGGCGACGCGGTCGGCCAGCCCGCGCAGGCCCGAGCCGGCGGCCGGGTCGGCGCCGCCGACGCCGTCGTCGGCCACGCGGACGACGACGTGCTCCTCCTCGCGCGTGACGTCGACTTGCGCGAAGGTCGCCTCCGCGTAGCGCACGACGTTGGTGAGCGCCTCGGCGACGACGAAGTACGCCGCGGCCTCGACGGCCTCGGACAGGCGCTCCTCCGGCGTCTCGCCGATCTCGACGGGCAGCGGCATGCGCTGGGCGAGCGATTCGAGCGCGGCCGCGAGCCCGCGCTCGGACAGGACGGCCGGGTGGATGCCGCGGGCCAGCTCGCGCAGGGAGCGGATCGCCTGGTCGAGCTCGCCGCTCGCCGCGTCCAGCAGCTCGGCGGCCTCGGCCGGGTCGCGCTCCACGCGCGCCCGGGCCAGGCGCAGGTTGAGCGCGAGCGCCACGAGCTGCTGCTGCGCGCCGTCGTGCAGGTCGCGCTCGATGCGCCGCCGGGCGGCGTCCGCGCTCTCCACGATCCGCGCGCGCGACTCCCGCAGCTCATTGACGTTGGCCCGCAGCTCGGCGTCGAGGCGCTCGTTGTCCAGCGCCAGCGCGGCGGCCGCGCCGACGCCGTGCACCAGCTCGCGGTCCTCGGCGGCCGGCGTGGCGTGGACGAGCAGGGCGATCGGGCGCCCGGCCAGCTCGACCGGCGTGCAGCTGCGACCCGAGCCCTCCGGCGGCAGCGCGAATGGCGCGCCGCCGGCGTCGATCCAGGCGCCGCGCTCGGGCCCCCAGTAGGCCAGCTCCAGCGACGCGTCCCCGAGCGCATCGGCCAGCGCGTCGCGCACGCTGCCGCGATCGCCGCCCAGGCGGGCCACGAGCTCGCTCAGCGCCGCCGCGCCGGCCACGCGGCTGCGCAGCAGGCCGGCCAGGAACGCGAACGGCACGAGCGCGAGCGCGATCACCCGCGCGCGCTCGAGGTTCTCCTGCACGTGCGGCCACAGGTTCAGCGCGCCGAGCACCGACCAGACGGCGTACAGCGCCAGCACGAGCTCGCCGGCGGCATAGACGGGGTCGAGCGCCCGCCGCCGCGACGGGGCCGCCTCCCGCCAGCGCCGCGACAGCACGACGAAGAGCACGCCGATGAGCACGGCGACGAGCGCCAGGCGGGCGCGCGCGAGCGCGTCGAAGACGCCGGGCGCGTCGGTGATCAGCAGCGGGTTGGCGGGGACGCCGAGCCGCGTCGTGTCCTCCAGCGGCACGCAGACCCACCAGCCGATCGTGCCGACGGCGTAGGCGGCGGCCGCCAGCACCCGTTCCTTCCGCGAGCCGATGCGCCCCGACGGGAACGCCAGCAGGATGTGGAACAGGATCGCGTACGGGACGGCGATCAGCAGCAGCCCGGCGATGAACGGCCACGAGTCCGTCGTGACGATCAGCCCCGAGAACAGGTAGCTGAACCCGACCGCGACCATCAGCGCGCCGAAGCGGTTCTCCGGCTCGCGCAGCCAGGCGAACAGCCCCGTCCCGATGAACCCGGCGCCGATCACCGGCCCGAGCAGCGTGATCAGCTCGCGGTGGTGGCCGCCGACGCTGTGGATGGCCACCGCGAGCAGCACCGCGCACGCGAGCACGCCGGCCACGCCGAGGCCGGCCAGCGCGCGCCGGAGGCTGGGGGAAGATCCCGCGGTCAGGACGACCAGCGAGGGTATCGCCGCGCGCCCGGTGGCGAACTTACGCCGCGGTGCGTGGGTATCGTCCGCGCATGACCACGTTCGTGATCAGGCTCATGGCCCCGCGCCCCGACTTCGCGCTCACTTTGAGCGACGAGGAGCGGGCGATCATGGGCCGCCACGCCGCCCACTGGCATCCCTACATCGACTCGGGCCGCATGGTCGTCTTCGGCCCGGTCCTCGACAGCGGCGGCTCCTGGGGCCTCGCCGTCATCGAGGCCGACGACGAG
>JAICUS010000223.1 GCA_025935735.1 Solirubrobacteraceae bacterium
ACGTTGACGATCCGCGCGGGCGCCGACGCGCGCAGGCGGTCGAGCAGCCGCAGCGTGAGCAGGAAGTGCGACAGGTAGTTGACGGCGAAGCGCAGCTCCAGCCCGTCGGCGCTGGTCTCGCGCGGCGCGTCCGGGCCGCCGAAGCCGATCCCGGCGTTGTTGCACAGCACGTCCAGGCTCGGCTCGTTCTCCAGCACCTCGTCGGCGAGGCGGCGGACCTCGGCCAGCGAGGCGAGGTCGGCGACGTAGACGCGGCCGCCGACCTCGGCCGCCGTCGCCTCGGCCTTCTCGCGCGAGCGCCCGTGGACGAGCACGGTCCAGCCGGCGTCCGCCAGGTCGCCGGCGACGCGGCGCCCCAGCCCGTCCGTCGCGCCGGTGATGAGGATCGTCGGCATGCGGGGGCTAACCGTACCGGCCGTCGTGTGGCGAGCTCACCGACCCGGCGGCGCGCGCCCGGTTAGCGTTGCCCGTCTCCATGGCCGCCACCGCCGCCGAGACGCTCCGCGAACGCGACCTGCTCTCCCGGCTGGCGGCCGGGACCTGCGGCGTGGTCGGCGCGGCGTTCCTGCGCCGGCTCGTGCGCGAGCTGGCCGCCGCGCTGGACGTCGAGGTGGCGTTCGTGGCCGAGCTGGTCGACCACCAGCCCGGCTGGGCGCGGGTCGTGGCCAGCGCCTGCGCCCCCGGCATCGTCTACGGCGAGGGCAGCGAGTTCGCGCTGGCCGGCACGCCGTGCGCGGACGCCTACACGCAGCCGGTGCTGCTCGTGGCCCGCGACGCGCGCGAGCGCTACCCCGAGGACCGCTTCCTCGCCCGCCACGGGCTGCACGGCTACCTGGCGATCGCCCTGCGCGCCGCCGACGGCCGCGAGATCGGGCACATCGCGGTGATCTCGCGCCGCGAGCTCGACCCGGCGCCCGACGAGCTCGACGCCGTGCAGGTATTCGCCGCGCGGGCCGGGGCGGAGCTGGAGCGCCGCCGCCACGAGGCCGCGCTGCGCGCCCACGCCGACGAGCTCGCGGCCTCGCGCGAGCGGGCCGTGAAGGCCGCCGACGAGGAGCGCGCGCGGATCGGGCGCGACCTGCACGACGGGGCGCAGCAGCGGCTCGTGGTGCTCGGCCAGGCGCTGGAGCTGGCGCTGCGCGAGCTCGAGCGCGACCCGGCCGCGGCGACCGAGCGGCTGGCCTGCGCGCGCGAGCAGGCGGCGCTGGCCCGGCGCGAGCTGCGCGAGCTGGCCCGCGGGCTGCACCCGGTGGGGCTCGAGCGCGGCCTGGCCGGCGCGCTGGCCTCGCTGGCCGCGCAGTCGCCGCTGCCGCTGCGCATCGAGGCGCTGCCGGAGCGCCGGCTGCCCGAGGCGGTCGAGGCGACGGTGTGGTTCCTGGTCTCCGAGGCCCTGAGCAACGCGCTCACCCATGCCGGCGCGGCCGAAGTGCGCGTGCGGGTGCACCAGCACGGCCGCACGCTCGTGGCCGAGATCGCCGACGACGGCGCGGGCGGCGCCTGCGAGCAGGCGGGCAGCGGCCTGCGCGGGCTCGCCGCGCGGGTGGAGGCGCTGGGCGGACGGCTGGAGGTCGACTCGCCGCCGGGCTCCGGCACGCGGCTGACCGCGACCGTGCCGCTCGCGCCCTGGCGCACGGCGCGCGACCCGTTCCTGGAGCTCGGCCACGAGGGCGACGGCGGCCGCGGCGCGCGCAAGATCGCCGAGATCGCCGCCGGCGTGCGCACCAGCGCCGTCTCGCTGGCCCGCGAGTGGGAGCTGGAGGGCGGCCCGCCGGGGATCGGCCGCCGGCTGCCCGTGCTCGACCACCTGGGCCGGCGCCACTGCACGGTCGAGGTCGTGCGCGTGGCGCTGGAGCCGTTCGGCGAGATCGACCCGGCGAGCGTGGACCCGGAGCCCGGCGAGGCCGACTGGCACGCCGGCCGCCGCCGCGCCTACGGCGAGTGCCGCGAGGAGCTCGCCGCGCTGCTGGGCGAGCGCGACTGGCGGCTGACCGACGACGAGCCGATGGTCATCCTCTGGTTCAGGCGCGTTCAGGACACGGCCGCGCCGATCAGCGGCTCCACCCTGTAGGGGATCTGGCGGCTCATCGAGATCGCGCTGGTCGAGCGCTGCACGGCGCCCTTGTGCAGCATGTTGTTGATCACGTCCTGCAGGTGGCCGTTGTCGCGGGCCACGACCCGGCAGAGCAGGTCGCGGTCGCCGGTCACCCCGTGCGCCTCGAGCACCTCCGGCACGGCGCGCAGGCCGGCCACGGCCTCGTCGAGCCGGCCCTGGACGATCTCCAACGACACGAACGCCATCACGGGATAGCCGATGTGGCCCGGGTCGACCTCCGGGCCGAACCCGGTGATCACGCCGCGGCCCTGCAGCTTCTCCAGCCGGGCCTGGACGGTCCCGCGGGCCACGCCGAGCCGGCGCGACACCTCGAGCAGTCCGATCCGCGGGTGGGCCCGCAGCGTGAGCAGCAGGCGGGCGTCGAGCTGGTCGATCTCTCCGGGCATCGGCCCATGATGCAACACTCGCGCCGTGTCCCCCACCCGCCTGCTCGTGCTCGGCGCGGTCCGCATCTTCCAGCCCGCGCACGGTTACCTGGTGCGCCGCGAGCTGATGACCTGGCGGGTCGACCAGTGGGCGGCGATGCACCCGGGCTCGATCTACAACATGCTGCGCACGCTGGCCCGCGACGGCATGCTCGAGGAGGTGGAGGGCGACGGCGGCAAGCCGCACCGCACGTCCTACCGGCTCACCGCCGACGGGGAGAGCGAGTTCGTGACGCTGGTGCGGGAGGCGCTGTGGCAGCTGTCGCCGTTCGACCCGCGGCCGCTGATGGCCGGCGTGTCGTTCATGTGGGCGCTCTCGCGCGAGGAGGTGATCGCGGCGCTGGAGAGCCGGGTCGCCCAGCTGGAGGGGCTGCACGCGAGCCTCGGCTTCACCGTCGAGTCGGTGCGCGCGGACCCGCTGAAGCCGTCCAACGTCGTCGAGATCCACCTGCTGGGGGACGCGCGTTCCCAAGGCGAGCTGGGCTGGGTGCGCGGGCTGCTCGAGCGCGTGCGGGCCGGCGAGCACGACTTCGCGACTTGACGGCGCTGCTCAAAGTTGACTAAAGTTTGATCTCGTGATCCACGCCCGCGGACTGACGAAGACCTTCAAGACCCGCACGGGCCCGGTCGAGGCGGTCCGCGGCGTCGACCTGGACGTGGAGGCCGGCGAGCTCGTCGGCTTCCTGGGCCCCAACGGCGCCGGGAAGACGACGACGCAGAAGATGCTCGCGACGCTGCTCGTGCCCAACTCGGGCACCGCCACGGTGGCCGGGCAGGACCTGCTGCGCGCGCCGCGCGAGGTGCGGCGGCGGATCGGCTACGTCGGCCAGGGCGGCTGCACGGAGCCCGAGGCGCGGGTGGGCGAGGAGCTGGTCGACCAGGCGCGGCTGTACGGGCTGAGCGTGGCCGAGGCGACGGCGCGCGGCGAGCGCCTGCTGGAGCAGCTCGAGCTCCCGGGCGTGTGGCGGCGGCAGACCAAGACGCTCTCCGGCGGCCAGCGGCGGCGGCTGGACATCGCCATGGGGCTCATCCACCAGCCCGGGCTGCTGTTCCTGGACGAGCCGACGAGCGGGCTGGACCCGCAGTCGCGGGCGAACCTCTGGCAGCACATCCGCGGCGTGCGCGACGAGCTGGGGACCACGGTCTTCATGACCACGCACTACCTCGAGGAGGCGGACGCGCTGTGCGACCGCGTGCTGGTCATCGACCACGGCGCGATCGTGGCCGAGGGCGCCCCGGAGGAGCTCAAGCGCCAGGTGTCCGGCGACTCCGTGGAGCTGCAGCTGGCCGACGACGCGGCGGCGGCGGCGGCCGCGGCCGTGGTCGGCGGCGTGGTGGACGGCGCGCGCGTGCGGCTCGCGGTCCCCAGCGCCGTCGAGGCCCTGCCGCGGATGTTCCGCGCACTCGACGACGCGGGCGTGGAGCTGGCGGGGGTCCAGGTGCAGCGGCCGACGCTGGACGACGTGTTCCTGAACCTGACCGGCCGCGCGCTGCGCGACGAGGCGGTGCCCGCATGAGCGTGCTCGGCGAGACGATGCTGATCTTCCGGCGGTCGATGCGGCTGTCGCTGCGCAACCCGGTGTGGGTGATCCTCGGGCTGATCCAGCCGATCCTCTACCTCGCGCTGTTCGGGCCGCTGCTGAAGAACGTCGTGCGGGCGCCGGGGTTCCCGCCGGGCGACGCCTGGCAGGTGTTCGTCCCCGGCCTGCTCGTCCAGCTCGGGATCTTCGGCGCGGCGTTCGTCGGGTTCGGGCTGATCGCCGAGATGCGCAGCGGCGTGGTGGAGCGGATGCGGGTCTCGCCCGCCTCGCGCGTCGCGCTGCTGGTCGGCCGCGTGCTGCGCGATGTGGTGGTCCTGGTCGTGCAGGGGATCATCCTGGTGCTCTGCGCCGCGCTGTTCGGCCTGCACGCGCCGCTCGGCGGGATCGTGCTGGGGATCGTGGTCGTCGGGCTGCTCGGCGCCGCGTTCTCCTCGGCGTCCTACGCCGCGGCGCTGCTGCTCAAGAGCGAGGACGCGCTCGCCCCGCTGCTCAACGGCCTGTTCGTCCCGATCCTGCTCTTGTCAGGAATCCTGCTGCCGATGTCGCTCGCCCCGGCCTGGCTGCGGACGGTGTCGGACATCAACCCGATGAAGCACGTCGTGGACGGCGTCCGCGCGCTGTTCCTGGGCGACGTGGCCACGTCCACCGTCTTCTGGGGCGCGTTCGCCACCGTGGGGCTGGTGGTGGCCGGCGTGGCGCTGGGAACCCGCACGTTCCAGCGCGAATCCAGCTGAAGGTCCAGGCGAATCGACACGATTGCGCCGGTATGCGCCTAGAATCGTGCCTGGTCGCACGATGTCAAGCGTGTACCGCAACATCCTGGTCGCGGTCGACGGCTCGCCCGACGCCGAAGCGGCGCTCGCCCACGCCGCCGCGTTGGCCCGCGACCAGAACGCCCGGCTGACGCTCCTGACGGCGATCCCGCCGCTGCCCGCCACGGCGCTGCTGGCCTCGGGCGCCGCGCCGCCGCGCAGCGAGGTCGTGCGCCACTACGCCGCGCTGCTGCGCAAGGCCGCGGACTCGCTGCCCGGCGACATCTCGGTGACCACGCTGCTCATCGAGGGCTCCCCGGCCCGCGCGCTCGTCCAGCGCGCCTGCTCGGAGGAGTACGACCTGATCGTCATGGGCTCCCACGGCCACGGCCGCCTGCACGGCGCGCTGCTGGGCTGCGTCTCCCAGAAGGTCCTGCACGCCAGCCCGGTCCCGGTCCTGCTGGCGCGCGCCCCGCGCGAGGAGCCGGCGCCGGCCCCCGCCCCGGCCCGGGCGGTCAACGAGACCCTGCCCGGCCTGCCGGGCTTCGGCTGAGCCTCACGCCTCCCACTGGTCGAACCGGGTGAGCAGGGCGGTGCTGGCCGCGACCAGGGCGGCCAGCACGATGGCGGCGATCGGCGCCCCCGCCGCGAACAGCGCGACGACCGCCGCGGCGAAGACGCACAGCTCCAGCGCGATCCGCGGCGCCTTCGGGAGCCGGCGCTCGGAGCGCGGCGCGGCGAGCACCGCCCAGAGGGCGATCGCCACGGCCGGCGCCGCGATGGCCAGCAGCACGGACGTCGCGCCGCTGCCGGTGCGGGCGCCCCAGTAGGCCAGGCCCGCGAAGGCGAGCAGCTCGAGCAGGAACTTCAGCGCCAGGCTCAGCGTGCGCATGCGGCGGGATCATCGCGGATGGCCGGCCGCGCGCGTCCGGGCGGGCTGGGGGCCGGCCGGGTAAAACCTGTGTAAAGCTCACTTGTCATCGGGCGGTTGACAAGCTAGCTTTACATCGTGCGCAACGAGATCCGGGCCCTTCGCACGGAGCGGCAGCTCTCGCAGCAGCAGCTCGCGGAGGCGATGGCGGTCTCGCGCCAGACGATCAACTCCATCGAGAAGCAGCGCTACACGCCGTCGCTGCCCCTGGCGATGGCGCTGGCCCGCTACTTCGAGCGAACCGTGGAGGACGTGTTCCATGCAGACGACCATGTGTAACTTGACCCGCAGCCGCTGGTGGATGCCGGCCTTCTGCCTGTTCCTCGGGGGGGTGATGCTCGCCGCGTTCGCGGTCGGCGGCGACCTCGTCTCCGGCGTGATCTGCCTGGCGATCATGGCCGCGCTCGGGCTCGTCTGCCTGCTCGGCGTGCGCAGCGAGACGCTCCGGGGCCTCAGCGGCCCGGGGCGCGACGAGCGCTGGGCGATGATCGACGTCCGCGCCACCGCGATGGCCGGCCTCGTGGTGATCCTGGCCATCATCGGCGGCTGGCTCTACGAGGTGGCCAACGGGCGGGACGGGAACCCGTTCACCTGGCTCGGCGCGGTCGCCGGCGTCGCCTACATCGTCGCCGTGGCGGTCCTGCGCCGGCGGTATTAGCGCTCGATCGGCCAGCCGGCGCGCTCCCACGTGCCGACGCCGCCGTCGGCCACGTGGATCGGCTCGGCCGCGCCGTGGCGGGCGAGCAGCGACGCGGCCAGGGCGCTGCGCTGGCCGGACGAGCAGATCGCGGCGACCGGCCGCGCGAGGTCGAGGCCGTCCGGGGCGTCCCGCAGGTCGTGGTAGGCCACGTGGACGGAGCCGGGGATGTGGCCCGCCTCGTACTCCGCGCGCTCGCGGACGTCGAGGATCTGCACCGCGTCGCCGTGCTCGTGCAGCGTCGGGACGTCGATGCGGACGATCTGCGCGGCCGGGCGCTTCTCCTCGCGCCAGCTCGTCATGCCGCCGGCCAGGTAGCCGCCGAGGTTGTCGATCCCGACGCTGCGGGCGAGCTGGGCGGCGCGCACGCCGTCGGCGTCGTCGCGGCCCACGAAGACCACCGGGACGTCGCGCTCGGCCACCCAGGCCAGCTTGGTCCCGAACCCGGCGCGCACGGCCGGGTTGCACACCGAGCCGGGGATGTGCGCGTTGTCGAACTGGACGTCGGTGCGGACGTCGACGATCAGCGCGCCGGCCCGCCGCGCCTCCTCCACCTGGCGGCAGGTCAGCGGCTCGACCGCCACCCGGTGCGTCTGCAGCGGCCCGCGGTTGAGCGCGACGATCGCGTGGAAGTTCGGGGGCTGCGGCCCCAGCGAGCCGGTCACGCGGCGCACGAACGCGTCCTCGTCGCGCTCGGCCAGCAGCGCGTTGTGCGCGCGCTCGAAGCCGATCGTCGAGGACACCTTCATGTCCATCCCCGGCCCGCCGCACAGCGACCCGCCCAGGTGCGCCGGCCACACCTCGCACTCGTCCGGCAGCCGCAGCAGCGTGTCGTGCAGCGAGTGGAAGACGCCGCGCGCGCCCTCCTCCTTCTCCACCGCCAGGTCGGGGCGCGCGAGGTCGCCGACGAACAGGCTGTCGCCGGTGAGGACGGCCCACGGCGCGTCGCCGCGGGCGGTGTCGGTGAGCGCGAACGAGGTGTGCTCGGGCCGGTGGCCGGGCGTGTGCAGCGCGCGCACGCGGACGCTGCCCAGCGCGAGCTCCCAGCCGTCGTCGAAGGCCTCGTGCGCGTAGTCGGGCGACGCGTCGCGATGGACGTGGATCGTCGCGCCGGTGGCCGCGCACAGCCGGCCGTGGCCGGACACGTGGTCGGCGTGGTTGTGCGTCTCCAGCACGTGCTCGATGCGCACGCCCATGTAGCGGGCGAGCGCGAGGTACTCGTCGACGTCGAGCTTGGGGTCGACCACCGCCGCGACCCCCGCGTGCTCGTCGCCGACCAGATAGGAGGCGCAGCCGAGGTCGTCGTGGGTCACCTGGCGGAAGATCACGGTGCCATCCTGCCAGACATGAAGGTGGATCTGGCGGGGGTGCCGGAGACCGCGCTGTGGACGCTCTATCACCGCGCGCTGGAGGCCGGCGGGCGCGACCCGGTGCTCGACGACCCGCTGGCCGTCGACCTGGTGGAGCGGATCGACTACCCGTTCGCCGAGCGCTTCGCCGACGGCCGGGGCCTGCGGCAGTGGCAGGCGCTGCGGGCGGCCACGTTCGACCGGGAGGTCCGCCGCTTCGCCGCCGCGTGCCCTGGCGGGACCGTGGTGGCGCTGGGCGAGGGCTTCGAGACGGGCTTCTGGCGGGCGGGCGAGCTCGACGTGGAGTGGCTGACCGTCGAGCTGCCGGAGATGATCGAGCTGCGCGACCGGCTGCTGGCCGCGTCGCCGCGGCGGCGCAGCTGGGCGGGCTCGGCGCTCGACCACGCCTGGATGGACGAGGTCGACCCGGCGCGCGGGGTGCTGGTCACGGCGCAGGGTCTGCTCATGTACTTCGCCCGCGAGGACGCGCACGGCCTGATCGCCGCGTGCGCGGAGCGGTTCGCCGGCGGCGCGATGGTCTTCGACGCCGCCCCCGCCTGGCTGGCCGAGCGCGAGCTGCCCGAGCAGGCCGGGTTCCGCCCGCCGCGCTGGGAATGGGGCATGGACCCCGCCGAGGAGCGCGCGCTGGCCGCGCTGCCCGGCGTCGCCGGGCTGCGGGTGCTCAGCCCGCCGCGCGGCCGCGGCGTGCAGGGCCTCTTCCTGCCGCTCGCCTCCCGGGTCGGCGTGCTGCGCCGCCTGATGCTCTCGATCCTCGGCGTGCGCTTCACCACACGGTGAACGCGTCGCTGCCGCCCGAGGGGCGCGGCAGCCGGACGCGGCGGACAGCGAGGCGGGCGAGGCCGGGCCGCCAGACCGCGACGAGGCCGGCGTCCTGGGAGAGCAGCACCAGCCGCCCGTCCGGCGCCCAGGCGAAGCTCGTGAACTTCAGGTGCGCGATGGCCGGCATGCCCGGCAGTTGCGTCAGCCGGCCGGTCTGCGCGTCGAGCAGCCAGACGTCCATCACCTGCGTGCCGGTGCTGTGGTAGGCGGGGTCGGCGAAGTCGAGCGCGATGTGCCGGCCGTCGGGCGCGGCGGCCGCCTC
>JAICUS010000017.1 GCA_025935735.1 Solirubrobacteraceae bacterium
CCGCGCGGGCGCGGCTGCGATCGGTCCGCAGCGCGACCGCGCCGGCGAGTGCGATCGCGGCGGCGCCCCCCGCGGCCACGAGCGGCCACTCGTCCGTGCTGTGCGGCGTGGGCTCGCTCACGACCGGCTGCGGGACGTACACGGGGACCCGGCCGTGGGCGGTGTCGAAGTAGGCGAGGGCCGTGGCCGGCGTGCCGGCGGTGGCGGCGAGCGTGGCGGCAGCGGCGAGCATGCCGAGACGGCGGGACGTGCGCATGGGAACCTCCAGGGTCGAGCGGGCCGGTGGGGCGGCTTGCGGTGGGTGACTGTGGTGTCGCCCGGGCCCGCTCTGTGTTGACGCCGTGAACCCTAGGCCCTGTGGGCGCGTGCGTAAATCGGGGGATCCCGCAGACTTGTCGCGCGCGTCACGGGGCCGGTAGTGTCGCCCCGTCGGCGTGTGTCGCGGCGGTGGGCGTGGTCGGACGGCAAGCAGAGCGCGAACGGATCGGCGAGATCCTCGGACCCGGCTGCGGGGCGGTGGTGATCGAGGGCGCGCCCGGGATCGGCAAGACGATGCTGTGGCGCGAGGCGGTCGCGCACCGGCGTCTGCGCGGGCAGCGCGTGCTCAGCTGCGAGCCGGGCGAGCCCGACGCGGCGCTGCCGTTCGCCGCGCTGGGGGACCTGCTCGCCGATGTCCCGCACGAGCGGCTCGCCGATCTGCCGGCGCCGCAGCGGCGGGCGCTGCGCGCGGCGCTGTACCTGGAGGGCGCCGAGGCCGCGCCCTCGGATCCCCAGGCGGTGGGGCGCGGGCTGCTGGGCGTGCTGCGCCCGCTCGCGGCGGCCGAGCCGACGCTGCTGGCCATCGACGACGCGCAGTGGCTCGATCCGGCTTCGGCGCGCGTGCTCGCGTTCGCCCTGCCGAGGCTGCTCGACGTGCCCGTGGCGATCGTGATCGCCCGGCGCCTCGAGAGCGACGAGACCCTCGTCCGTGAGCTCGGGCGACGCCTGGGCGAACCGGCTGGTCACGTTGACGCTCGATCCGCTCGGCCTCGGTGAGTTCCGGAGCCTCCTCGCCGAGCGCCTGGACCGTCCACCCAGCGGCCCGGTGGCCAGGCGGATCCACGGGCTCTCGGGCGGCAACCCGCTCTACGGGCTTGCGATCGCCCGCCGGCTGACCGAGGTGGACGAGGGCGACCTGCCGCTTCCGGCGTCGCTGCGGGACGCGCTGGCCGATCGCCTCGACCGGCTCGACGCGCGCGCCGCGCCGCCGCTGCTCGCGGTCGCGGCGCTGCGCCAGGCGACGCTGCCGCTGCTGCGCGCCGCGGTCCCGGGCTTCGCGCTGCGGGATCTCGACGACGCCGAGCGTGCGGGCATCGTCGCCATCTCGGGCGAGCGGGTGCGCTTCACCCACCCGCTGCTCGCCTCGGTGCACTACGCCCGCGCCGGGGCGGGCGAGCGGCGCGAGCTGCATCGCCGGCTCGCCACCCTGGTGCAGGACGAGGAGGAGCGCGGCCACCATCTCGCGCTCGGCGCGGACGGGCCCGACGAGCCGACCGCCGCGGCGATAGAGCGCGCCGCACGCGCCGCCTCGGCTCGAGCGGCGCCGGAGGCGGCCGCCGAGTTGTTCACCCGGGCCGCGCACCTGACGCCGGTGGCCGACAGACACGCCGAGCGGGCGCTGGCGGCGGCGGAGCTGCACCATCTCACGAGCGACCTCGCCCGGGCGCGGGCGGTGGTCGAGCCGCTGCTCGGCACGGCGGTCGAGGGCGAGATCGGCGCCCGCCTGTACCTGTTGAAGGCGCGGCTGTGCTTCGAGGACCTCGCGCAGTCCCGAGCGCTGCTGGAACGGGCAGTCGCGTGTACCGGCGACGAAGGCCGGCGCGCGGAGATCGAGTTCATGCTCGGCGAGGTCCACGCGAACCTCGGCGATCAGGCCGGTGCGGCGTTGCATGCCGGGCGCGCGGTCGACGCGGCCGAGCGGGCGGGCGATCGCGGCCGGCTGGCCGTCGCGCTGGCTCAGGCGGCCGTCATGGCGCTCTTCCGCGGCGAACCGATCCAGACCGACCTCATGGACCGCGCCATCGCGCTCGAGCCGTATGTCGAAGGCGTCCTGCACTTCTACCTGCCGACGACCGGGCTGGGCTGCCAGTCGCTGTGGACCGACGACGCCGCGACTGCACGGCGGCTGCTCGAGCGGGTCCTGCGCCAGTCGCAAGAGGCCGGCTACGAGGACTCGGGCGGCGAGCGCTTCTTCCTGGCGCACGCCTGCTGGCTGACCGGCGACGTCGCAGCGGCCCGCCGCTACGGCGCCGAGTTCGAGGTGTTCGCGCGGGAGGTCGGGGACGCGCAGCTCGACCTGTACGCCCTCTATCTGCGCGCGATGATCGCATGGCGGGAGGGACAACTCGACGGCGTGCCCGCCGCGGCGGGCGCCGCCGCGAGCGCGGCCGAGGAGGCCGGCGACGCGTTCGTCGCAGCGGCGGCGAAGGTGCTCTGGGCGCAGACCGAGCTTGCGCTGGGGCGGGCCGAGGAGCGCTCGAGCGGGTGGTGCCGGTCGAGCGGCAGCTGCGCGCGAGCGGTGTCGGGCTCGTCGGGTTCTTCGCGCTCGACGCCTGGGCGTGCGAAGCGGAGGCCTTGATCGCCACCGGGCGTCCCGCGCAGGACGCGATCGCCGAGATCGAACGACGCGGCCGGCACGCGGGCAATCCGAACGCGGAGGCGGTCGCGGCGCGACTGCGCGGCTTGGCGGCCGCCGCCGGCGGCGATCACGCGGGCGCGGTGGAGCACTTCGCGCGCGCGCTGCGCCTCCACGAGCGCCGGCCCGTGCCGTTCGAGGTCGGCCGTACGCTGCTCGAGCGCGGCAGCGTGGAGCGCCGTGCGCGGCGCAAGGCGGCCGCCAAGCAGAGCCTCCAGGCGGCGCTGGACGTGCTCGAGCCGATCGAGGCCGGCTGGTGGGTCGCCCGCGCGCGCGACGAGCTGGGCCGCGTCGGGCTGCGCCGCGCGACCCCGGGCGGCGCGACCGCGGCGCAGGCCAGGGTGGCGGAGCTGGTGGCGGGCGGGCTGACCAACCGCGAGATCGCCGAGCGGCTGCACATGAGCGTGCGCACCGTCGAGGCCCACCTCACCCACATCTACCGCGACCACGGCGTGCGCTCGCGCACCCAGCTCACGGCCGCGCTCGCCGGGCGGGAGCAGGGATGAGGCGCGGACCGCTCGCGCTGATGGCGCTGGCGTGCGCCGGCTGTGGCGGGCACGGTCCGGCTCGGCCGGGCCGCGACGGCGGCACGGCGACGCTGCTGATGGCCACGGCCCCGCCCTCGCTGGACCCCAGCCTGGCCAACAGCACGGAGGGCGCGGAGGCGCTGTGGGTCACGAACCTGCCGCTGTTGACCTACCGGCACGCCGAGGGGGAGGCGGGAACGCAGCTGATCCCCGCGCTGGCGCAGGGCCTGCCCGCCGTGTCCGCGGACGGCCGGACCTACATGCTCGTCCTGCGGCGCGGGCTGCGTTACTCCGACGGGCGGCCGGTGCGGGCGAGCGACTTCACGCGCGCGATCGAGCGGGCCATCCGCCTCGGCTCGGGCTACACGTCGTTCTTCACCACCACGATCGCCGGGTCCGCCGCCTTCGCCGCCCGCCAGGCCCGCGCGATCTCCGGCATTCGCACGGACGACACGAGCGGGCGGATCGTCATCCACCTCGTCCATCCGTACGGCGCGTTCGCGAACCTGCTCGCGTTCCCCGCCGCCGCGCCGCTGCCTCCCGGCACCCCCTTGCGCGCGCTGCCCCAGGCGCCGCCGGCGGGCGTCGGGCCCTACACGCTCGCTGACATCGTCCCGGGCCACGGCTTCACGCTCCGCCGCAACCGGGGCTTTGCCGGCCTGCACTTGCCCGGGATCCCCACCGGGCACCTGACGACCGTCAAGGTCCGCGTCGTCGCCAACCCGGCCGCCGAGACCGAGGAGGTGCTCCAGAACCGGGCGGATGTGCTCGACGCCAGCGACGCGGTGGCTCCCGGCCTGCTCGCGCAGGTCCGGGACAAGCGCGGGCGCTTCGCACTCACGCCCGAGCAGGAGACGATGTACTTCTTCATGGACACGCGCTCGCGGCCCTTCGACAGCCTCGCGGCGCGCCAGGCCGTGGAGTACGCCGTCGACCGGCGCGCCCTGCAGCGCCTCGCGTCCGGCTTTGTGACCCCGAGCTGCTACTTCGTTCCGCCGGCTGTCCCGGGACATGCCGTCGCGCCGTGTCCATACGGGCTGCGGCCCGACCTGTCCCGCGCGCGACGCCTGCTCAGGGCGTCGGGCAGGGCCGGGGCGAGCGTCACGGTCTGGGGCCGCGCCACGAGCCCGTTTGCGGAGTTCGCCCGCTACTACGCCGGCGTCCTCGCCTCGATCGGCCTCAAGCCCACGCTGCGCCTGCTGACGGACAGCGTCTATTACCCCACGATCGGCAGCGCCGGCACCCATGCACAGACCGGCTACGCCGAATGGGTGCAGGACTTCCCCGATCCCTCGGACTTCTACGCGCTGCTGGATGCCCGTTCCATACAGCCGCGCAACAACCTGAACCTCAGCCGGGTCGACGACCCGACGATCCAGCGCGCGCTGCTGTCGCTCGAGGCGCAGACGACAGTGGACGCCCGGGCGTGGGCCGCGCTCGAGCGGCACACCGCCCAGCAGGCCTACCTCGTCGTCATCGGCCAGCGATCGCTGCCGAAGTTCTTCTCCGACCGGATCGACTTCCGCACCGCGATCATCTCGCCGGTCTTCCTCGAAGACGTCTCGAGCTGGCAGCTCACCGACGCGGCCCGTTGATCTCGATCAGGGCCGCCACGCGATAGAACACGGGCCGTGCTTGAACGGGAGCTGGAGCGGTTCCGCAACGATCACCCGCGATGCGCGGAGCTGCACGCGCGGGCCCGCGGCTCGCTGTTCGGCGGCGTGCCGATGCCCTGGATGGCCATGTGGGCCGGCGGCTACCCGGTGGCGGTGGCCGAGGCGTCGGGGTCGCGCGTCCGCTGCGTCGACGACGTCGAGTTCGTCGACCTCTGCCTGGGTGACACGGGCGCGATGGCCGGCCACGCGCCGCCGCCGGTGGTGGACACGCTGCGCGCGCCGCGCGGGATCACGACCATGCTGCCCACCGAGGACGCGGCCTGGGTGGGGGAGGAGCTCACGCGGCGCTTCGGGCTGGAGCGCTGGCTGTTCACTTTGACCGCCACGGACGCGAACCGCACGGCGCTGCGTATCGCCCGCCTGCTCACCGGCCGGCCGAAGGTGCTGGTGTTCTCCTACTGCTACCACGGCTCGGTCGACGAGGCGTTCGCGGTCCGCCGGGACGGCGCCACCGTCTCCCGCGAGGGCAACGTCGGCCCGCCGGTGGACGTGTCGCAGACCACCGTGGCGGTGGAGTTCAACGACGCGCCGGCGCTGGAGGCCGCGCTGGCGCAGGGCGACGTGGCCTGCGTGCTGGCCGAGCCGGCGATGACCAACATGGGCATCGTGCTGCCGGAGGCGCCCTACCACGAGGCGCTGCGGGCGCTGACCCGCGAGCACGGCGCGCTGCTGATCATCGACGAGACGCACACGTTCTCCGCCGGGCCGGGCGGGTGCACCCGGGCCTGGGGCCTCGAGCCGGACCTGTTGACCATCGGCAAGGCGATCGGCGGCGGGATCCCCTGCGGCGCGCTCGGCCTGACGGCCGACGTGGCCGACCGGGCCACCCGCGCCTCCACCGAGGTCGACTTCGAGGACGCCGGCGGCATCGGCGGCACGCTGGCCGGCAACGCGCTCTCGCTCGCCGCCATCCGCGCCTGCCTCGGGGAAGTGCTGACCGACGACGCCTGGGAGCACACGATCCCGCTGGCCACCCGGTTCACAGAGGGCGTCCGGAGCGTCATCGCCGACGCCGGCCGCGAGTGGAACGTCACCCAGCTCGGCTGCCGGGCCGAGTACCGCTTCGAGCCCAGCCCGGCCCGCAACGGCACCCAGGCCCACGCCGCCTCCGACCCCGCGCTCGAGCGCTACCTCCACCTCCACGCCCTCAACCGCGGCGTCCTGATCACCCCGTTCCACAACATGGCCCTGATGGCGCCCACCACCACCGCCGCCGACGTCGACCGCCACACCGAGGCCTTCGCCGAAGCACTTAAAGGGGACAGTCCCCTTTAGGAAAACTGGCCTGCTGAACGCGGCTTTCCGGCGGGGCCGCGCGAGATAAGGGGGACAGTCCCCTTTAGGTTGGGTGGCGTTGTGCCGAGGGATCTCTGGTGGGGATTTCCGTCTATCGCGGCGCCTTCGGCGAGGAGCAGGCTGCGCGGCTGCTGTGGCGCGCGGGGTTCGGCCCTGCGCCCGGGCAGGCGGCGCAGCTGGCGGGCCTCGGGCTGCAGCGGGCCGTGCACTCGCTCACCCGGCCCGCGTCGACGCGGCTGATCGGTCCCGCGCCGCACGACGAGAACGGCGATCCGCTCGCGCCCCGGGACGCCTGGGGCCACGACCACTGCTGGTGGCTGGATCGCATGGTGCGCACGCAGGCGCCGCTGGTCGAGCGGATGACGCTCGTCTGGCACGACTGGTTCGCCACGTCGAAAGCCGGCGTGCCGCAGGGGCTGATGCTGGGCCAGAACGCGCTGCTGCGCCGCCACGCGCTGGGCGGCTTCGAGGCGCTCGCGCTCGCCGTCACCGAGGACCCGGCGATGCTGCTGTGGCTCAACGGCGTCGAGAACCATCGCGGCGACGTCAACGAGAACTTCGCGCGCGAGCTGCAGGAGCTGTTCTGCCTCGGCGCCGACAACGGCTACACCGAGCGCGACGTGCGCAACCTGGCCCGCGCGCTCACCGGCTTCGCCAACGACTGGCGCGACTCGGGCCCCGTCAACTTCCGCTACGACCGCCGGCTGCACGACCCGGGCGTCAAGCGGCTCTACGGCCGGCGCGGCCGCTACAGCTGGCGCGACGGCGTGCGCCGGGTCGTCCACCACCGCCGCCACCCGGAGTTCATGGTCCGCAAGCTGTGGAGCTACTTCATCCCCACGGCGCCGCCCGCGTCGACCGCGAAGGCGCTCGCCCGGCTCTACGTCGCCCACCACCGCCAGGTCCGGCCGCTGCTGGAGGCGATCCTGAAGCACCCGCACCTCTACGACCCGGCCCGGCGGATGGTCAAGCCGCCGGTGGTCCAGGCCGCCGGGATGCTGCGCGCGGTCGGCCGCGGGATCGACACGTCGGCCTGGAGCTGGATCTGCGAGAGCGCCGGCCAGTACCTGTTCATGCCGCCGAACGTCTCCGGCTGGGACGACACCCGCTGGCTGGACACGGCGACGTTCCGCGGCCGCTGGCTGATGGCGCAGTACATCTGCAACCCGGCGCGGCTGGACCCGCAATCCGACGCCGTCCCCGCCGCTCCCGCCGAGCTCGTCAACCGCGCCGTCGCGTTCTGGGCGGGCCCGGCGCTGTCGAGCCCGGTGCGGGGCGCGCTGGAGAAGTACGCCGCCGACGTGCTCGCCGCCGCCACCAAGCCCTGGATGAAGGCGCAGTACCCCGCGCTGGCGCTCAACGCGCTGCGGATGCTCGTCGCCACCTCCCCCGACTACCTGACCTCATGAGCCACGACCCGAACGTCTGCTGCACCGAGCACGGCCGCGCCGCGCGCGCCGGCGCCGGCCTGCCCGCCATCGAGCCCGGCATGCCCGAGCCGGCCGGCACCGGCCTCTCGCGCCGCTCGCTGCTGCTGCGCGGCGCCGGCCTCGGCCTGGCCGTCTACGGCGCCGGGAAGCTGGCCAAGCTGCCGGCGTTCGAGGCCGGCGTCGCCCAGGCCGCGTCGGCGCCTCCGGGCCCGGTGCTGCTGAACGTCTTCCTGGAAGGCGGCTGCGACGGCCTCTCGGTCCTCGCCCCGGCCGGCGACCCGCTGTACCGCCGGCTGCGGCCGACGCTCGCGGTGTCCGGCCGGCCGTTCGCCGAGGACCCGCGCCTGGAGTGGCACCCCTCCGCCTCCGCGCTCGCCGACCTGCATTCCGAGGGCAAGGTGTCGGTCCTCCCCGCCGTCGGCTACACGCACCCCGACCAGTCGCACTTCACCTCGCGCCACTTCTGGGAGGTCGGCGCGCTGGACCCGCACCTGCGCACCGGCTGGCTCGGCCGCGTCCTGGACCTGATCGGGACGCCCGACAACCCGCTGCAGGGGGTCTCGCTGGACGGCCAGCTCTCGCCCACCCTGGCCGCCGCGCGCAACCCGGTGGCCGCGGTGGACAAGCCCGAGGACGTCGGCTTCTGGACGCCGGGCGCCTGGGGCCCGGCCGAGGACCTCGTCGTGCCGGCGTTCACGTCGCTCGGCCACGCGCTGGCCGGCTCGCCCGACCCGGCGGTCGCCCAGGCGGCCCGGGCGGCGGCGTTCGCCGGCAGCGTCAGCAATACGCTCGCGCCGCTGGGCACCGACGGCAAGCCCGCATACAGCCCGGCCGCCGCGTACCCGGCGAGCGAGGACCCGTTCCCCCGCCGGCTCGCGGGCTTCGCCGCGATGCTGGCCGCCGGGCTGCCGGTGCGCGCCGCGGCGATCACCGCGCCCGGCGCCTACGACACGCACGCCAATCAGGCGGACACGCTGCCCGCGGCGCTGAAGCTGACCTGCGACTCGCTGCTGGCGTTCCAGCGCGACCTCGAGGCGCGCGGGCTGGCCGACCGGGTGCTCACGCTCGTCTGGTCGGAGTTCGGCCGCCGGGCCGCCGAGAACGGCTCGGGAACCGACCACGGCGCGGCCGGCGTCGGCTTCCTCGTCGGCACGCGCGCGGCCGGCCGCATGATCGGCGAGTTCCCCGGGCTCTCCAAGCTCGACCCGCAGGGCAACCTGCGGGCGACCGCGGACTTCCGCGGCGTCTACGGCGCGCTGGCCGGCGACTGGTTCGGCGTCGACCCCGCGGCGGTGCTGCCGGACGCGCGCGGCATCGGCCGTCCGGCGGTGATCAAGTGAAGCGACTCGTCCTCGTCAGCGCGCTGCTGGCCACGCTCGCCGCCCCCGCCCAGGCGAAGGCGCCCGCCCGCATGCTCGTCGAGGCGCGCGAGTACCACTTCACGCTCTCGCGCACGGTCCTGAAGGCCGGCCCGGCGATCATCCAGCTGGCCGACCGCGGCGAGGATCCGCACGACCTGCGGCTGGTGCGCGTCGGCGCCAAGCGGGCGGCGACGATCTCCCAGGTGGTCCCGGGCGGCCTGGGCGAGTGGCGCGGGCGCCTGTCACGCGGGCGCTACCGGCTCTATTGCACGCTGCCGGGCCACGCGCGGCTCGGCATGCACGCGGTCATCACCGTGCGCTGACGGTATCGTCGGAGGGCTCCATGCCCGACGTCGCCACCAACCGCCAGGCCTCATACCGCTACCACCTGCTCGACAAGTGGGAGTGCGGGCTCGTGCTCACCGGCACCGAGGTCAAGTCCCTGCGCGAAGGCAAGGCCGTGATCAAGGACGGCTACGCGGCGCTCGACAACGGCGAGGTGTGGCTGCACAACGTGCACATCCCGCCCTACGCGCCCGCCACGCGCGAGAACCACGAGCCCGAGCGCCCGCGCAAGCTGCTCATGCACCGGCGCGAGATCGAGCGGCTGATCGGCAAGACCAAGGAGAAGGGGCTGACGCTCGTCCCCACCCGGCTCTACTTCAAGGGCCGCCACGCCAAGGTGGAGATCGCGCTGGCCCGCGGCAAGGACCGCGGCGACAAGCGCCAGTCGATCAAGGAGCGCGAGATGCGCCGCGAGATGGAGCGCGCTATCCGGCGGTGAACCCCAGGTCGAGCGGCCCGGCGGGGATGATCCGTTTCGGGTTGAGCTCGTCGTGGGTCGTGTAGTAGTGGCGCTTGACCTCCTCGAGCGAGAACGTCTCGGCGACGCCGGGCTGCTCGTAGAGGTCCTTCGTGTAGCGCAGCAGGTGCGGGTAGTCGACCAGCCGCGCGCCGTTGCAGCGGAAGTGCGTGTGGTAGACGGCGTCGAAGCGCAGCAGCGTGGGGAGCAGGCGCCAGTCGGCCTCGGTGATCTCGTCGCCGGTCAGGTAGCGGCGGCCGGCCAGGCGCTCCTCCAGCCGCGGCAGCGCGGCGAACACGCCCCGGTAGGCGGCCTCGTAGGCCTCCTGCGAGCGGGCGAACCCCGCGCGGTAGACGCCGTTCTGGAGCTCGGGGTAGATCCACTCGTTGAGCTCGTCGATCTCGCCGCGCTTCTCGGCCGGGTAGAGGTCGCCGCCCGCCCAGTCGTTGAACACCCGCATCAGGTCCGCGGACTCGTTGCAGCAGATGACGCCCGCCTCCTTGTCCCACAGCACGGGGACGGTGACGCGGCCTTCGTAGTCGTCCACGGTGGCGTCGTAGGCGTCCTTCAGGAAGCTGAAGCCGTTGACCTCGTCGGTGAAGCGCCCGCCGGAGAACGCCCAGCCGCGCTCGTCGCGGTACGGGTCGAGGTAGCTGATCCCCAGCCGGTCGTCGAGGCCGAGGACCTTGCGGGCGATGACCGCGCGCTGCGACCACGGGCAGGCCAGCGCGACGTAGAGGTGGTAGCGCTCCGGGCCGCCCTCGGGACGGCCGCGGAACCGGCTCTGCTGGCGGACGAACTCGCCCGCCTGGACTTCGCGCGAGGTCAGGGTCACCCGCGTGAGTATGCCCAGCGGCAAGTTCTCGCATATTGCGGCAAGGTCCGCACGAAGACTCTTGCGCGCGCCGGCCGCTTCCGCATAGGGTTCACCCAGACGCGGAGGTCAGAGACGCAAAGAGCGAGGCCATGAGGTGAAAGGCCCGCCGCCCCGCCCAACCCACCAAAGTGCTTGCACCGAGGAGGAGGGGCCGGGGACCTCGAGCGGCTCCCTCCGCGTCAACTATTTAAGGTTTCGCCCTCCGTCCTCGCAAGCTCGGACCTCGGGCGACGTTACCCGGTCAGCTGCAGCCAGATCTCGCTGCGGGTCGGGAACGCCGGCACGGCGTGACGGAGGCGCTCGAGCGGCACCTCGCCCACGACCGCGATCGTCGCCGCGTGCAGGAAGTCGGCCACCTCGGAGCCGGTGATCGTGCAGCCGACGACGATCCGGCGCTCGCGGTCGACCAGCCAGCGCGTCGTGCCGCGGGCGTTGCGGCCGTAGAACGAGCCGCCGGCGTTGCCCGAGGTGGTCGTCTCGTGGACGTCGACCTCGATCCCGGCGCGGCGCGCGGTCTCCGTGGTGTGGCCGACCGCCGCGACCTGCGGGTCGGTGAAGATCACCCGCGGCGAGAGCGGCCCGTCGGCGCCGTGGGCCAGCGCGACGTCGTGCCCGAGGATGTGGTCCGCGGCCACCCGCGCCTGGTACTTGCCCATGTGGGTGAACAGCGCGTGGCCGTTGAGGTCGCCGACCGCGTACAGCCAGCTGTGGCCGGGCACGCGCATGTGGGCATCGACCCCGACCGTCCCGCCGCCCTCGAGCCCGACCGTCTCCAGCCCCAGCCCGCCGGTCTGCGGCGTGCGCCCGAGTGCCACCAGCAGCACGTCGCCCTCGGCGTCCGGGCCGCTGCTCGTGGCGACCCGGACGGTCCCGCGGGCGTCCTGCGAGACCCGCGTCGCCTTCTCGCCGGTGCGGATGTCCACGCCGAGCGCGGTCAGCGCCTCGGTCACCTGCGAGCAGGCGAACTCCTCCTCGCGGGGCAGCAGCCGCCGCTCGCCCTCGATCAGCGTGACCCGGCTGCCCAGCGTCTGGAACGCCTGCGCCATCTCCACGCCGACCACGCCGCCGCCCATGATCACGAGCCGCGCCGGGATCTCCTTGGCGGTCGTGGCCTCGCGGTTGGTCCAGGCGCCGTCGATCGCGTCCAGGCCCTCGATCGGCGGCATGCTCGGGGTCGAGCCGCCGGCCAGGATCACCGCCCGCCGCGCCTCGACCTCCTCGTCGCCCACGGTCACCCGCCGCTCGCCGGTGAGCTTGCCCCAGCCGCGCAGCAGCGTGACCTTGCGGTCCTCCAGCCACGGCAGCTGCGCGGCGTCGTCGAGGTCGTGGATGACCTCGTCGCGCCGGGCCAGCACCGCGGCCACGTCGAGCTCGCCGGTCACCGCCTCCGCCGCCCCGGGGATGCGCCGCACCTCGGCCAGCGCCTCGTAGGGCCGCAGCAGCGACTTCGAGGGCATGCACGCCCAGTAGGAGCATTCGCCCCCGACGAGCCGGTCCTCCACGATCGCCACGGCGAGCCCGCGCTCCGCGAGCCGCCCCGCCGCCACCTCGCCCGCCGGTCCGGCGCCGACCACCACGACATCGAAGCTCCGCATCGCCGGGACCCTACCCAGGCTCTACAATGGAAGGGCAGACATAGCCCCTGGGGACGACAGGCTTCGACGTGGTCGGTTCGTAGGGGCGGTTGCGAGTCGAGGTACCGGAGGCCTCGTTAAACCCCGGCAAACAACAAATGCGAAGACCAAGACGGTGGCCAACGACCACTACTTCGCGCTCGCTGCCTAGCCGAAACTAGGTAGCAGCATCGGCCCCCGTAGCCTGCGACGGGACCGGCCGATCAACTAGCAGGCTCACCCCCGGAACGCCCGTCCGAGCCGCCCGGGGGGACAACTCGATCGGGCTGGCCGCCCGCAACCCCCGCCGGTGAGGCGAGCGGGCGGCGAGACATAGATCACCGGATACGCTCGTAGACGCCGCCTTTTGCGCGATCGCGGACGCGGGTTCAATTCCCGCCGTCTCCACCTCATCGAATGAACGCTCCAGCCTCCGCTCAGGAGGCTGGAGCCTTTTTCAGGGATTCGTCGTGGAGAGCGTGAACGTCAACGTGGCGGAGTAGGTCCCCGTGCGCAGCGGGTCGCCGGCCCCGATGTGCTGGCTGAACGCGATCGCCACCGGGTCGTTCGACACCGGCGCCGTCCACGAGGCCTTGGACAGGCTCACCTGCAGCGGGTCGGGCAGCGAGAACGCGCCGTTGCGCAGGTGGCCCGCGAGCGAAGCGGTGGCGAGGCCTCCGGCCGAGACAGGGGACACGCTGAGCGTGGCGTCGCCGGCCGTGCTGGTCACGGTGGCCGTCGTGGAGGCGGTGTAGGTCTTCTCCACGCCCGGCGCGAACGCGCCGAAGCTCGCCGGCGGGCCGAGGGTCAGCGAGAGCGTCGGGGGCACGCTGCCGCCGACCCCGCCGGTCGCGCTCGTCTGGGGGGCGGTCACGGCGATCGTCGTCGGCGCGTCGGTCGGCCGGCTCGCGGTGGTGACCGTGAGCGTCCGCGTCGCGGCGTCGTAGGACGAGTCCGCGGCGGCGCCGTCGACCGTCACGCGCTCGGGCCGGGCGGACACGCCGTGCAGCCGCAGCGTCCACGCGCGCGCGGCGATGCGGCCGGTGTAGTCGCCCTGCTGGGCGCCGATCGTCAGGGTGGCCACCGGGCTCCCGTTCGCCGGCGCGGTCTCGGCGTAGTCGATCGGGGTCGTCGCCGACGCGCTGCCGGTGCCCGCGTCCTCGTAGAGGCCGAAGTGGCCCGCGGCGCCGGAGGCGACGTCGAGCGTGACCCGCGTGAGCGGGTTCTGCACGTCGTTGGCGACGTCGTCGGTGCGCGTCGGGAGGATGCCGCCGGCCTTGAGGAAGACCGGCATGGTGTCGAGCGTCGTGCTCACGTCCTGCCTGGACGGCCCGCTGTACGTCCTACCGGTGAAGTAGTCGGTCCACTGGCCCGGCGGGAACCACACCGAGGTCGTGGCCGCGGTCCCGGGCGTGGTGACCGGCGCGACGAGCACGTCCGGCCCGTAGAGGTACTCGCGGCCGGCCGCGGCGTAGGCGTCCGGCTGGTCGGGGTACTCCAGGTACATCGCGCGCGCCACCGGGATGCCCGTGCGGGCGGCCTCCTTGGCCAGCGTGTACGTGTACGGCACGAGCCGCTCGCGCAGGTTCATGAACGCCTCGGCCGACGTGCGCGCCGCGTCGCCGTACTGCCACGGCAGGCGGTCGCTGTGGTTGCCGTGCAGGCGGTCGATCGGCTGGAACGTGCCGAGCTGGACCCAGCGCGCGTAGAGGTCGTCGGCCAGCTTCGTCGAGCCCGGCTCCGCGCCTTTGGCCTGGGTGCCGTCGTTGTTGAAGCCGCCGATGTCGTGGCTGACGGCCGACAGCCCCGTGGCGGCCGACTCGCCCGGCGTGTAGCCGACCTCGAAGGCCAGCGTCTGCCAGGTCGAGGTCGTGTCGCCGGTGAAGTGCACGGTCGTGCGCTTGTCGGCCCACGGCCCGGTCGGCACGCCCGTCGGGCCGCTGTAGCCGCCCGCCTGCAGCGAGCCGAACGCGCGCGAGAACGCGAACCCGCGCCCGATGGTCTCGTCGGCGTCGTTCGCGTACTGCTGGTTGATCCACGCGTCCGGCGTGACGCCGGCGAGCGAGGAGAACGACTGGTCGCAGCACCAGTCCAGCCACCAGAAGTCCGCTCCCTGGCGCTCCATCGTCTGGTGCAGGTCGAAGTACGCCTTGAGCTGGTCCGGATCGCCCCAGTCGAACACGTAGTTGGAGCCGCTCTTGACCAGCTTGTCCTTCGCCGTGGCCATCGCCTGCGCGAACTGCGGATCCGAGGGCACGATGCTCGAGTGGATGTTCAGCGTGTTGTGCAGGCCCTGTGCGGCGGCCCAGTCGAAGAAGCCCTGCGGGTCCGGGAACTTGGCCGGGTCCATCTCCCAGCCGTCCCACGTGTCGGGCGACTTGAAGTCGGTGTCGGTGACCAGGACGTCGAGCGGCACGCCGTCGGCGCGGAAGCGCGGCAGGATCGTGTTCTCGTAGTCGGCCGCCGTGCGGTCGTAGTACTCCGAGTACCACAGGCCGTAGGCCCAGCGGGGCAGCAGCTTCGACGGCCCGGTCAGCGTCGCGAGGTCCTCCAGGCCCTGCTTGTAGTCGTGGCCATAGGCGAAGACGTAGCCGTCCTGGTAGGCCGAGTCGCCGTGGTCGGGCCGCGGCGTCGTCCGGCCGGTCGCGACGTCATACAGCGCCGAGGGCGTGTCGTCGAGCAGGTCCCAGCCGTCCTGATAGAGCAGGCCGGGCGAGGTCGGCGCGCTGCCGTTGACGCCGTCCAGCCCGCGGCGGTAGCCGCCGAGCGGCGTGTGCGCGAGCGGCGTCGGCGCGTCGCTCGCGGTGAGCGCGACGGTGTCGAGGTTCACGCGGCAGCTGTCGCCGGCGTCCGGGCAGCCGAGGACGACGGCGTCATCGCCCTGCGTGAGCGTCACGGGGATCTTCGCGTCGCCCCACGTCTCCCAGCTCGCCGTCGCCGGGAGGGTCGCGTTCGTCCCGTCGACCGAGATCGTGCGCGGCCCGCCGGTGCCGTTGGCATAGCGCAGCTGGAGCGCGTACCGGCCGTCGGCGGGAACGCCGGTGAGCGCGATCGTGTCCTGCGCGCTGGTCTGCTCGAGCCCGGCCACGAAGCCCGTGCCGGAGTAGCCGCCGTGGTCGGTCGCGAGCTTGGCGCCGCCCTCGAGCTTGCCGGCCTCGGCCTCGCACACGACGCCGTACGGGCACGGCGTGGCGACGGCGGTCGCAGATGGATACGGCGCGCCGGCCGGCGTCAGCGCGAGGCTGTCGATGTTCACGTTGCCCGAGTCGCCGGGCTCGCGCGAGACCTTCAGCGTGTGCTTGCCGGCGGAGAGCTGGACGCCGGCGAGCTTCACGATCGCCCACGTGTCCCAGTTCGCGGTCGTCGGCAGCGTGAGCGCCGACTGCGCGCCGTCGAGCGCCGCGGTCAGCGTGCGGGTCGTGTTCTGGCCGTCGCCGCCGGTGCTGTTCGCGTAGCGCAGCTGGAGGTCGTAGGTGCCCGCGGTCGGGACGTCGAGCGTGTAGCCCAGCGAGTTGCCGTCGGACTGGAAGCCGGCCGCGAAGCCGGTGCCGGTGTAGCCGCTGTGGTCGGTGGCGACGCCGATGCCGGTCAGCTGCGCCTGCTCGGCCTCGCACAGCGCGCCGGCGGCGCACGTGAACGTGGTGGGCGGGAAGGCGGGTGCGGCGGTGACGGCCTGCGAGCCGGCCGCGAGCTGGAGCGAGACGTTCCGCGCGGTGAACGGGCCGGAGCCGACCTTGTACCTCAGGGTCACCTTGCCGGTGGCGATCGTCAGCCAGCCGTCGGCGACGCTCTGCGTGAACGCGGTGGGCCCGAAGTCGTCGCGGCCGATCGCGTTGAAGGTCGCCTGGTCGGTGAACTCGTCGTCACCGGCGTACTCCATCCGGATCAGCGTCGGCGACAGCACCTCGAAGCGCGCGTGGCCGTTGACCACGGCCCGCGGCGCCGCGTCGTCCGCGGCCGACGTCCCCACGCCGGCGATCGCCGCCGTCGCCGCCACGACCAGCCCCACCCATACGCGCCTCATACCAGCCTCCCTCCCGCCGCCTCGACTCGCGGGAACGATACTGACAACGTTGTCTGCGCGCGAGCCCGCCGCGCACGATCACGCGCGGCGGCGCTCTCGCGTTCAGCCGAGCTTCGGGTCCTTGCGGGCGCGGATGGTCAGCTTGACCGTCTTGGTGGCCATGCCGGGCTTCGAGATCGTGATCCGGATGACGGCGTGGGCCCGCAGCCTGTGCTTGAGGAACGCCTTGATCGACCCGGACCTGGAGAGCTTCACGGTCTTCTTCTTCGGGCAGCCGTGGCCCTTGCAGGTCGCCCGGACCTTGGCGCCCCTGGGGACCTTGGCGACCGACAGGCGGGTGAAGGTCGTCGTCGCGCCGTGGCGGGTGAAGCGGTAGCGCACGACGGCCGGGTTCGACGCGCGCGGCGGCGCGGCGATGACGGACGGGCCGCCGCCGGTGGGGGTGCCGCCGCCCGCGGGCGTGCCGCCGCCGGCCGGTGTGCCGCCGCCGGTCGCGGCCTTCTGCACCGAGAACGTCCGCACCTTCGAGCCGCTGTTGCCGGCCTTGTCGGTGGCCGTCACCGTGAAGGAGTGCGAGCCGTCCGCGAGCCCCGTCAGCGCTGCGCTGCCCGCGTCGCACGGCCGCGCCGCGCCGTCCAGCGTGCAGGTGACGGTGTCGAGGTTCGTGTCGACGGCGTGGTAGGTGATCGTCACCGCGTCCGTGGTGACCTGGCCGCCCTCGCTCGGGCCGTCGAAGTCCGCGATCGCGGGCGCCGTGCGGTCGAGCACGAACGTCCGCGTCGCGCTCGCGACGTTGCCGACGTCGTCGGTGGCCGTCACGCCGTAGCTGTACGAGCCGTCCGGGTTCGCCGCGCTGAGCGGCGAGAACGAGCCGGCGCACGCGGTGGGCGTCCCGCCGTTGAGCGCGCACTTCAGCGACGCGTCGGGGTCCGTGCCGATCGCCAGCGGCACCGTCGCCGCGTTCGTGTACGCGGGGACCGCGCCGAGCGTCAGGTCGACGACCTTGTCCACGGTGACGGTCGAGCTCGCCTGGGTCACTCGGCCGCTCGGGTCATACGCGCGGGCGGCCAGGGTGTGCGACGACCCTTGCGCATAGCCGTCCATGGCGATCGACGCGCTGTACGGGGCGGTCGTGTCCGTGGCCTTCAACGCCCCGTCGAGGAGGAACTCGACCTTCGTGACGCGGTCGTTGTCGCTCGCCGCCGCGCTCGCGTTCAGCGTCCGGCCGACCTTCACCGAGCCGGGCGACACGGACACGTACGGATTCGTCACGTCGACCCAGGCCAGGGACACCGTCCGGTTGTCGCTCAGCGTCACGCTGCACGTCGAGCCGCTGCAGTCGCCGCCCCAGGACGCCGCGAAGCCGTTCGGGCCGCCGGACGCCGTCAGCGTGTACGTGGCCCAGGCGTCCGGATCGGGCTCCGAGCAGTCAGCGTCGATGCAGTCGACCGTCTGGCTGTCGGGCTGCGTGCAGTCGCCGCCGCTGCCGGCCGGGCAGGAGATGCCCCCCGGCGTGCTCGTGATCGTGCCGGCCGACGGCCGCGTCACGGTCAGCGTGTGCGTGATCGTCCGCGTGCTCGTCGTCCCGCAGACCGGATGGGTCGGGGTCGGGCACGGCGGCGGCACCGCGCCGGCGCGATCAGCCGAAACGAGGGCGATCGCGAGCGCGAGGAGAACGAGCAGGGGCGTGACGCGGCGACTCGGCATGGCAGCGAGCGTAAGCCGCCCGTTTGGAGTTTCCTTAGACGAAAGTTGGGTGCGTTTGTCAGCTCCCTGCCCGAGGGGGTGGGCCGCCGCCGCCGGTGAGCCCCTCCGTGGCGATCAGCAGCACGCGCGTCTCGGGGCCGAGGCGCACGTGACCGCGCAGCTCGGCACAGCGCGGGTCGTTCTGGAGCGCGCGCAGGCCGGCCAGCGGCGCCGCCCCGGACTCGCCGATGGCCAGCCCGGCCGCGGCGAGCTCGCGCATCGCGGCGGCCGCTTCGTCGTCGGTCACGGTCACGGTTCCCGCGATGCCCCGGCGCAGGGTCGGCCAAGCCGCCGGTGACACCTCGGCGCAGTCCAGGCCGGCCATCATCGTGCCCGGCGTGGGCACCGGCGTCGGGGCGCCGTGGAGCAGCGACGCGGACAGGCAGGCGGCGGTGTCGGGCTCGACGCCGACGACCGGGACTCCGGCCGCCGCGCCGTGGCGCGCCGCCGCCGCGGCGAGCGAGCCGACGCCGACCGGGACGAGGATCAGGTCGTAGGCGGCCTGCTCGGCCGCCTCGGCGAACAGGGTCTGGTAGCCGTCGATGACCCACTCGGCCGGCCCGCCGGCGCCGACGTCGGCGATCAGCAGGACGCCCGGCTCGGCCGCCGCCCGCTCGGCCAGCTCCACCGCCTCCTCGTAGGTGCCGTCGACGACCACGACCTCGGCGCCCTCGCCCGCGATCGCCTCCCGGCGCACCGCCAGCGACCGCGCCGGCAGGTAGACGCGGCAGGCGAGGCCCCGCCGCGCCGCGGCGTGCGCGACGGCACGGCCGTGGTTGCCGGCGCTGGCCGCGACGAGCGTGTGCGTCCCGGGTGCCTCGCGCAGCGCCAGCTCCGTCGCCCAGGAGGCGCCGAGGATCTTGAACGCCGGCAGGCCGAGGCGGTGGGACTCGTCCTTGATGGCCACCGCGCCGAGGCGGTGGACCGGGGTCGGCGCGTAGCCCGGCAGGCCGCGATGGAAGCCGGCGGCATCCTCGCTCGGGGGCGAGACGGAGGCCGGGTCGTACGCGGGATTGACGACCGCTCTCATGCGCAGAAGCGGGTGGCGAGGGCGATCAGGGTGCGGGCGACCGCTTCGGTGTCGGAGAGGCTGACCCACTCCTCCACGGCGTGCGCGCCCTTGCCGCCGGGCCCGAACAGGACGGTCGGGATGCCGGCGGCGGCGATGAACGCCGAGTCGGCCCAGTAGCTGCCGCTGCCCACAACCACGGGCCGGCCGAGCACCTCGGCGGCAGCGCTGCGGACGAGCCGGACGATCTCCGCCTCATCGTCGATCGCGAACGGCTCGCGCACCAGCAGCGTCCGCTGGGACGCCACGAGATCGGGGTCCGCCGCGCGGCAGCGGTCCAGCAGCGCCTCGACCTCCGCGGCCACATCGTCCTCTCCCGGCAGCGTGCGGCGCTCCAGGCCGAGCGTGCAGGACGCCGGGTAGCTCGAGAGCTCGACGCCGCCCGCGATCTGCGACGCGTGCACGGAGCCGCGGCCCAGCCGCGGGTGCGGCCGCTCGGCCAGCGCGCGGTCCAGGCGGCCGAGCTCGTCCAGGACGGCGCCCATCTTCACGATCGCGTCGACGCCCAGGTGGGGGCGCGAGCCATGGGCCGCCCGGCCGGTGACCTCGACCTCGGCCCAGACGAATCCCTTGTGCGCGACGACGACCTCCAGCTCCGTCGGCTCGGTCACCACCGCCGCGTCCGCCGTCACCCGCTCCAGCGCCTCCTGCACGCCGAGGCTGGCGTGCTCCTCGTCGGCCACCGCGGCCACGACGACGTCCCCGGCCAGCCCGCGCCGCGCCGCCTCGCGCGCCGCCACCAGCGCCGCCGCCAGGCCCGCCTTCATGTCGTAGGCGCCGCGGCCGTAGAGCCGGTCGCCCTCGACCCGCGGCCGGTGCGGGTCGGTCATGCCCTCGACGTTGACGGTGTCGGTGTGCCCGCACAGCAGCAGCGTGCGCCCGCCGCCGCGGCCCGCGGCGCGGAGGATGACGTTCGGCCGCCCCGCCGTCGCCTCCAGCCGCTCGGCCCGCAGGCCGGAGTCGCGCGCCCAGCGCTCGACGAAGCCGGCGATCTCGGCCTCGCCGGCGCCGCCCGCGACCAGCGACGGGTTCACGGAGTCGATGGCCACGAGGGCCGACAGCAGCTCGGTCAGATCGGCGGTCACCCGCCGCATGATGGACGTTGAGCCCGGGCCTCGCGGTGTTGGACATCCGTCTAGGCGGCTGG
This sequence comes from Solirubrobacteraceae bacterium, assembly GCA_025935735.1. The sequence goes on from JAICUS010000017.1 coordinate 20,243, forward strand.
GTCGGGGTCAGGCCCGGCCGATCTAGAGGGGGCTGTGCTCAGACGTTCGCTTTTGGTCGCCCTGGTCCTCGCCGCCCTCCCGGTGGCGCCGGCGCGCGCGCAGATCAACGCACCCGACCCCGGGGTGAAGGCCAAGGCGCCGACCGCGACCGCGCTGGACTCCACGCTCTCGCAGCTCACGGACGGGCTGAGCGCGTCGGACGTGACGACCAAGCGCGAGTGCGGCGCGCCCGAGCCCGGCGCGGCCGCGTGCTTCGCCAAGACCCTCGTGCTGCGCGGCTCGCACGAGCGGATCCACCCGCGGGTGAAGGCGACCAAGACGTTCACGCAGGTGTTCCCGCGGCGCCGCACCAGCATCGCGCCGGCCACCGCGGCCGGGGCGCCCGCGGCCGCCGCGCCCGGCGCCGGCACGCCCGCGTGGCTGCAGCAGGCCTACGACCTGACCTACCTCTCGCAGACCGGCGGCGTCGGCGACACCGTCGGCATCGTCGACGCCTACGACGCCCCGACCGCCGAGGCCGACCTCGCCACCTACCGCTCCCGCTACGGCCTGCCGCCCTGCACGACGGCCAACGGCTGCTTCCGCAAGCTCAACCAGGACGGCTCCAGCACCGGCATGCCCGCGCCGGACAGCGGCTGGGCCGAGGAGATCGCGCTCGACCTCGACGCCGTCTCGGCGCTGTGCCCGAACTGCAAGATCGTGCTGGTCGAGGCGAGCTCCAACTACCAGAACGACCTCGAGCAGGCGATCGCCACCGCGGTGGCCGCCGGCGCCAAGCAGGTGTCCAACAGCTATGGCGCCGGCGAGCCCTACCAGGACCCCTACCTCGGCCGCACCTTCCCCGGCGTGACGCTGCTCGCCTCCACGGGCGACAACGGCACGATGGCGCCGGGCTACTCGGCCTATCCGGCCGCGTTCCCGGGCTTCGTGGCGGTCGGCGGCACGTCGCTCGCGCTCAGCGGCGGCGCGCCCACGGCCCGCGGCTTCGGCGAGTCCGCCTGGGCGGGCGCGGGATCGGGCTGCAACACCCACAGCGGGATCGTCAAGCCGAGCTGGCAGACCGACCCGGCCTGCCCCGGCCGCGCCTACGCGGACGTCTCCGCCGTCGCGGACCCGAACACGGGCCTGATCGCCTACAGCTCGGCCGTGGGCGGCTGGTTCCTGGTCGGCGGCACGAGCCTCTCCAGCCCGCTCACCGCCGCCTACATGGCCGTCACCGGCATCAGCGACACGACCGGCAAGTGGGCCTACGACAACAGCGCGCTGCTCAACGACCCGGTGAGCGGGAGCAACGGCAGCTGCTCGATCAGCTACATCTGCAACGCCACCACGGGCTACGACGGCCCCACCGGCATGGGCTCGATCTCGGGGGCCGTCGTCTCCGGCGGCCCCGGCGTGGCCGCGCCGTCGAAGTCCTCCGGCTACTCGCAGAGCGCGAGCGCCGCCACGGCCACGCTGGCCGGCGGCGTCTACCCGAACGGGCTCGACACGACGTACTTCTGGCAGTACGGCACGACGACGTCCTACGACGGCCAGACCACGCCGGCGGGGATCGGCGCGGGGCGCGCGCCGGTGCTGACCAACGCCACGCTGACGGGCCTGGCGGCGAGCACGACCTACCACTACCGGCTCGTCGCCCAGAACAGCGCCGGGACGGCCTACGGCTACGACTACACGTTCACCACCGGCCCCGCCGGCGCGCTGCCGCCCGGCAACACGGCGCCGCCCGTGGTCAACGGCGCCGCCACTCAGGGACAGACGCTGACGGCCTCGACCGGCACGTGGAGCCCCGCGGCCACGGCGTACGCCTACCAGTGGCAGCGCTCGACCGACGGCGGCACCACCTGGACGGCGATCAGCGGCGCGACCGGCTCCGCCTACGTGCCGGGAGCGGCCGACCTCGGCGCGCTCGTGCGCGCCCAGGTGACCGCCACCAACAGCTACGGGCCGGGCGTCGCCAACTCCGCCGCGGTCGGGCCGATCGCCTCGGGCGCGCCGACCAACACGAGCCCGCCGGCGATCAGCGGCACGCCGCGCCGCGGCCAGGTGCTGACCGTCGCCTCCGGCTGGAACCCCGCGGCCTCCATCACATACCAGTGGCAGCACTCCACGGACGGCACGACCTGGACCAACATCGGCGGAAACAGCTCGAGCTACACGCTCGCCTCCGCGGACGTGGGCGCGAACGTGCGCGTCATCGTCACCGCGACCAACGCGTTCGGCCGCCAGTCCGCCACGAGCGACCCCGTCGGCCCCGTGGTCACCGACCCGCCGGCGAGCACGACCGCGCCGGTGCTCACCGGCACCACGCAGCGCACCTACACGCTGACCACGAGCAAGGGCTCCTGGAACGGCGCGGGCAACACCTACAGCTACCAGTGGCAGCGCTCGCCCGACGGCGGCAACTGGACGACGATCGCCGGCGCGACCGGCGGGACGTACACGCTCGCCGCCGCCGACGACGGCGCCTGGGTGCGCGCGCTCGTCACCGCCACCAACCCGGACGGCGTCTCCACGCAGGCCAGCAACCCGACGCCGTCGTTCATCGCGCCCTACCCGCCGGCCAACACCGTCCCGCCGTCGATCAGCGGCATCCCGCAGCGGACGGCCAACCTCATCGCCTCGCGCGGCACCTGGACCGGGCCGGACAACGTCTACACCTACCAGTGGCAGCGCGACGCGGGCGAGGGCTACGTCGACATCGCCGGCGCGACCGGGCCCTACTACACCCTGACCGCCGCCGACGAGGACGCCACCGTGCGCGTGGTGGTCACCGCGACCAACCCGGACGCGGCGATCTCCGAGGCCAGCGCGCCGACGACGCTCGTGCAGGACGCCGGCCCGTACGACCAGAGCCCGCCGGTGGTGTCCGGCACGGCCCGCCGCGGCTCCGTGCTGAACGCGTCGGCCGGCTCCTGGACGGGCCTGGGCAACTCGTACGCCTACCAGTGGCAGTCGTCGCCCGACGGCCGCACGTGGACGCCGATCGCCGGCGCGACGTCGCCGGCCTACACGCTCGGCGTGGCCGACGAGGGGCTGCAGGTCCGCGTGCTGGTGACCGCGACCAACGCCGACGGCACCGCGAGCGCGGCCAGCGCCGCCACCGCCGTCGTGGCGGGCGCGCCGCCCGCGGCCACCGTCCGGCCCACGATCGCCGGCGCCGCCGTGCGCGGCTCGACGCTCACGTCGACCCGCGGGACGTGGGACGGGGCGGGCAACCTCTACGCCTACCAGTGGCAGCGCGACAGCGGCGCGGGCTACACCGACATCCCGGGCGCGACCACGAGCGCGTACGTGCTCGCCGTGGCCGACGAGGGCGCGAAGGTCCGCCTGCAGGTCACCGCGAGCAACCCCGACACCTCCGTGTCCGCGGCCGGCGACCCGACCGCCGTGGTCGCCGCCTCGCCGCCGGTCAACACCGCCGTGCCCACCATCAGCGGCCCGGCCCAGCGCGGCGCGACGCTCGGCGCGGCCCAGGGCACGTGGACGGGCAACGGGAACGCGTACGCGTATCAGTGGCAGTCCTCGACCGACGGAGCCACGTGGACCAACGTGGCCGGGGCGACGTCGCTCAGCTACCCGCTCGGCGTGGCCGACGAGGGCCGGCTGCTGCGCGTCGTGGTGACGGCGACCAACGACGATGCCATGGTCGTGGCCGCCAGCGCGCCCACCACCCGCGTCCCGAGCGCGCCGCCGGTCAACACGGTCGCACCCGTGGTCAGCGGCTCCGCGCAGCGCGGCGCGCAGCTCACCGCCGGCGCCGGCAGCTGGGACGGGATCGGCAACGCGTACGCCTACCAGTGGCAGCGCGACAGCGGCTCCGGCTTCACCGACATCGCGGGCGCGACGGACACGACGTACACGCTCGGCGTGGCCGACGAGCTGTCCCGCGTGCGGGTGGTCGTGCAGGCGAGCAACGTCGACGGCACGGCGAGCGCCTCGAGCAACGCGGTCGGCCCGGTGCCGATCTCCGCCCCGGCGGTCACGGTCCGGCCGACCGTCAGCGGCACGGCCGTGCGCGGCTCGGCGCTCGCCTCGACGCGCGGGACCTGGGACGGGCTGAGCAACAGCTACG
>JAICUS010000019.1 GCA_025935735.1 Solirubrobacteraceae bacterium
ACCCGATCGTGGGCGCGGACAAGTCCAAGGGCGGCCCGATCTCGGGCATCGACACGCCGGACAAGACGACGATCGTCTTCCACCTCACGAGCGACTTCGGCGCCACGTTCGCGCAGGCGCTGACGCTGCCGGGCAGCGCGCCGGTGCCGAAGGACGTCGCCGGGCCGATGGACAAGTCGAGCCCGTCGAAGTACGACGTCGACGTGACCAAGCAGGCGTTCACCGGCCCGTACATGATCTCCGACTACAAGGCCGGGCGCAGCCTCACGCTGGTGCGCAACCCGAACTGGGACTCGAGCACCGATTACCGGCCGGCCTACGCCGACAAGATCGTGTGGAAGGCGGGCGGCGACCCGAACGTGCTGGCGCGCCAGACGCTCAGCAGCCCCGACCTGCTGATGGCCGACGGGCCGCCGGCGCCGGTGCTGAAGACCGCGTTCGAGCAGAAGAAGAACCAGCTGTCGATCTCGACGCTCGGTCAGTACTACGCGGCGCTCAACACCAAGGTCCCGCCGTTCAACGACGTCAACCTGCGCCGGGCCGTCGTCGCGGCCGCGGACCGCAACGCCTACCTGCTGGCCCGCGGCGGCAAGCTCGTCGGCCAGGTCTCGACGCATTACCTCGGGCCGGAGGTCCCGGGCTTCGCCGAATCCGGCGGCGCGAAGGGCTTCGGGATCGACTTCGTCAGCCATCCCGGCGGCGACATGCAGGTGGCCTGCAAGTACATGAAGGCCGCGGGCTACGACAACTGCAAGTACACGGGCAAGTACAAGAACGGGGCGAGCGCGGTCACGATCGTCGGCTCCAACTCCGACCCGGGCCCGAAGGAGATGCAGATCGTCCAGGCGGGCCTGGAGAAGCTCGGCTTCAAGGCCAACATCAAGGCCGTGCCGCAGCAGACCATGTACTCGAAGTTCTGCGGCTACGTGAAGGCCAACATCGAGGTCTGCCCGACGGCCGGCTGGATCGAGGACTTCCCGGATCCGTACGCCTACCTGTACGTGCCGTTCTCCGGCAAGGCGATCGTCCCGGTGAACAACGCGAACTGGGCCCAGGAGGACAACCCGAAGATCAACGCGGCGATGGACCAGGCCGCGCAGATCACGGACCCGGCGCAGCGCCGCAAGGCGTGGGCGAACATCAACAAGATGCTCGTCATGGACGCGCCGGCCATCCCGGAGATCTGGTCGTCGAACGCCCTCGTCAAGGGCACGCAGGTCAAGGGCGTGCTCGACAAGTGGAACGACGACTGGAACCTGTCGTTCAGCGCACCGAAGTAGGAGCGAACACCTGACGGAGAGGCCCCGCCCGTGCGGCGGGGCCTCACCGCACCGGAGAAAGCCATGGGTCGATACATCATCCGCCGGGCCCTGTGGGTCATCCTGCTGCTGCTGGTCGTCAGCGCGGTCACGTTCGTGATCTTCTATGCGCTGCCGTCCGGCGATCCGGCGGCCCTGCGGGCCGGCAAGTCGCCCAGCCCGGAGCAGCTGCAGCAGATCCGCCACACGCTGGGGCTCGACAAGCCGATCTACGTGCAGTACTGGCGCTACATGAAGGCCATCGTCCTGCACTTCGACTTCGGCTACAGCTACCAGAACTCGCAGCCGGTCCGCTCGGAGATGTTCTCGCGCGCGCCGGCCACCGCGTCGCTGACCATCGGCGCGGTCGTCGTGTGGCTGCTGATCGGCCTGCCGGTCGGCGTCATCTCAGCCGTCCGGAGCCGCACGGCGCTCGACCGCTTCACGATGGGCGCCGCGCTGCTGGCCATCTCGGCGCCGGTCTACTGGCTCGGCCTGATGGGGCTCTTCTTCTTCTCCAAGGACATCGGGTTCATCCCCATCTTCATGGGCGCGGGCAGTTACACGCCGCTCACGGAGAACCCGGCCAAGTGGTTCGGGTCGCTGCTGTTGCCCTGGCTCGTGCTGGCGGCGTCATTCGCCGCCTTCTACGCCCGGCTCCTGCGCTCCAACCTCATAGATACGATGTCGCAGGACTACATTCGCACCGCCCGGGCGAAGGGCCTGTCGGAGCGGGCTGTGATCTGGCGTCACGCCGTGCGAGCGGCGATCACGCCGATCGTGACCGTCCTCGGCCTCGACATCGGCATCCTGCTCGGCGGCTCGATCCTCACCGAAACCGTCTTCAACATCCCCGGCATCGGCCGCTACGCCTATGAGGGCATCATCAACAGTGACCTACCCGTCATCCAGGGAACCGTCTTGTTCGGCGCCTTCTTCATCGTCGTGGCCAACCTCGTCGTCGACATCGCCTACGCGCTGCTCGATCCCCGGGTCCGCTACGCGTGACCCGCGCGTGAGCCGGCTTCTGGTGACGGCGTGAGCCCCCTGCTCGAGGTCGAGGACCTGCGGGTCCAGTTCGCCACCGAGGACGGCGTGGTGCACGCCGTGGACGGCGTGTCGCTGGCGGTCGAGGAGGGGCGGACGCTGGGGATCGTCGGCGAGTCCGGCTCGGGCAAGAGCGTCACCGGCCTCACGATCATGGGCCTCACACGCGCGCACAACGCGACGCTGAGCGGCGAGGTCCGCTTCGACGGCGACAACGTCCTCGCGATGGGCGATCAGCGCCTGCGGTCGCTGCGCGGCAACGACATCGCGATGATCTTCCAGGACCCGCTGTCGTCGATGCACCCGTACTACACGGTGGGCAAGCAGCTGGTGGAGGCCTACCGCACCCACCACGGCGCGAGCAAGCAGCAGGGCCGCGAGCGGGCGGCGGAGATGCTCGACATGGTCGGGATCCCGGACCCGCGGGAGCGGCTGGACGCCTATCCGCACGAGTTCTCGGGCGGCATGCGCCAGCGGGCGATGATCGCCATGGCGCTGATCAACGAGCCGCGCGTGCTGATCGCCGACGAGCCCACCACCGCGCTCGACGTGACCGTCCAGGCGCAGATCCTCGACGTCATCCAGAACCTCCAGCAGGAGCTGCGGATGGCGGTGATCATGATCACCCACGACCTCGGCGTGGTGGCCGAGCTGGCGGACGAAGTCTGCGTGATGTACGCCGGCCGGGTGGTCGAGCGGGCCTCGACGGCGGTGATCTTCGACTCGCCGCAGCACCCCTACACGTGGGGACTGCTCCGGTCGATCCCGCGTCTGTCGGGGTCGCGCGACGAGGAGCTCGTGCCGATCGCGGGCCGCCCGCCCAGCCTGATCAACCGGCCGAGCGGCTGCAGCTTCCACCCGCGCTGCCCCTATGTGCAGCCGCGCCACCGGGAGGTCGACCCGGCGCTGGAGCCGACGTCGCAGTCCGGCCACGCGGTGGCCTGCCTGCTGGCCGAGTCGACCCGGCAGCGGCTGTGGGCGCAGCTCCGTCAGGGCGCGCAGCCCGACGCGGCGCGCGCCGCCGTACTCGAACGCGAGGTCCCATCCTGATGGCCGAGAACATCCTCGAGGTCAGGGACGTCGTCAAGCACTTCCCGATCACCCAGGGCATCATCTTCCAGCGCCAGGTCGGCGCCGTGCAGGCGGTGGACGGCGTGTCGCTGTCGGTGGAGGCGGGCCAGACGCTCGGGCTCGTCGGCGAGTCGGGCTGCGGCAAGAGCACGACCGCGCGCGTGATCATGCGCCTGCTGGAGCCGACCAGCGGGACGATCGAGTTCGAGGGCGACGACATCTCACACATCCGCGGCGAGAAGCTCAAGGCGCTGCGACGCGAGATGCAGATGATCTTCCAGGACCCGTACTCGTCGCTGAACCCGCGCAAGACGGTCGGCTCGATCATCGCCGAGCCGTTCGCCATCCACCGGATGCACACCGGCGACGGCGAGCGCAAGCGCGCGGTGCAGAACCTGATGGACCGCGTGGGGCTGAATCCCGAGCACTACAACCGCTATCCGCACGAGTTCTCCGGCGGCCAGCGCCAGCGCATCGGCGTGGCCCGCGCGCTGGCCCTGCGGCCGAAGGTCATCGTGGCCGACGAGCCGGTGTCGGCGCTCGACGTGTCGATCCAGGCCCAGGTCCTGAACCTGCTGCGCGAGCTGCAGCGCGAGCTCAACCTGACGCTGATCTTCATTGCCCACGACCTGTCCGTGGTCCGCCACATGTGCGACCGGGTGGCCGTGATGTACCTGGGCAAGATCGTCGAGCTGGCCACGTCGGAGCAGCTCTACGGGCACCCACGGATGCCCTATACGGGCGCGCTGATGTCCGCGGTCCCGGTGGCCGACCCGAAGCTGGCGGCGCAGAAGAAGCGCCAGGTGCTGGCGGGCGACGTGCCGTCGCCGTCCAACCCGCCCCCCGCCTGCCGCTTCCACACCCGCTGCTGGAAGGCGCAGGACATCTGCCGCGAGCAGGAGCCGGAGCTGGAGGTCAAGGACGGTGGCAACCTCGCCGCCTGCCACTTCCCGCTGAGCGACGCCGAGGTGCTCGAGCGCGTCCCGGCGTCGCGCGAAGTCATCGACTGAGTCCCGCTACGACGGCCTCGGGGCTGACGCCCAGCGCCTCCAGGGTGCGGCAGGCGCCGCCCTCGGGGTCGTGCAGCGCGGCGCGCAGGAGGTCGTCGACGCCGATCGAGCGGTCCGGCTGGACGGCGGCCTGGCGCATCGCCTCGCCGAACACCGCGCGGGCGTAGCGGGTGACCGCCGACGCGCGGTCGTCCGCGCCGGCGCCGTTGGCCGCGGTCGCCGCGGTGGAGAGCGTGGGCGTCGCGGCCGCGCGGGCGCCGTCGAGCGTGACCCCCGCCGCCCGCAGCGCGCCCGCGGCGACGGCGTCGCCGGCGCGCAGGATGCCCAGCAGCAGGTGCGCGGACCCCATCTGGGCGGCGCCCAGCGCGGTCGCCTCCTCGCCGGCGAGCTGGACGGCGGCCCGCGCCTCCGGGGCGACGCGCAGGCGGGCCGGCTCGCCGCCCGGCGGCGGCTCGGTGGCCGCGGCGAGCTCGCGGTAGCGGCGGTGCGCGGCCTGGCGGGAGATGCCGAGCGCCCGGGCGACGGCGCCGTAGGAGCTGCCGGCGTCCAGCGCGCGCCAGGCCTGGACGCGCTCGAACGCGTCGAGCTCGCGCCGCAGGGCGGTCAGGGCGTGCAGCGCGACCTCGGGATCCGAGGCGCGCACGGCGTGCTCGAGCAGCTCGACCAGGCGGTCGGGAAGGTCCGTCACCGCGCGCTCCAGCCCAGGTCCATGGTCACGGGGACGCCGGTGAACGCGCTGCCCCGCGGGCCGGCGAGGAACGCGATCACGTCCGCCACCTCCTCGGGCTCGATCAGCCGCTTGACCGCGTGCGGGGCGAGGATGACGTCCGCGAGCGCCTCGTCCTCGGAGACGCCGTGCTGCTTGGCCTGGTCGGGGATCTGGCGCTCGACCAGCGGGGTGCGCACGTAGCCGGGGCAGACGGCGGTGGCGGCGAGGCCGTGCTCGGCGCCCTCGAGCGCGAGCGTCTTGACCAGCCCGAGCACGCCGTGCTTGGCCGCGACGTAGGCCGCCTTGTACGGCGAGGCGACGAGCGCATGCGCGGACGCGACGGCGACGAAGCGCCCGGCCTCTGCGGCGGTGAGCGCGTCCCAGGCGTGCTTGGCCAGCAGGAACGGGCTGGTCAGCAGCAGCGCCACGATCGCGTCCCAGCGGTCCTCGGGGAACTCGGCCACCGGGGCGACGTGCTGGATGCCGGCGTTGGCCACCACCAGGTCGAGGCGGCCGAACGCGTCCAGGGCCGCGCGGACGGCGCCCGCGTTGCCCTCGCGCGTGGTCAGGTCGGCGGTGTGCGGCGTGCCGGGCCCGTCCGGGTCGGGCCGGAGGTCGACGGCGAGCACGTCATAGCCGTCGCCGGCGAGGCGCTGCGCGGTGGCGCGGCCGATCCCGCTGGCCGCGCCGGTGACCAAGGCGGCGGGCATGCGGGATGAGCTACCCGCGCGCGCGCTCTGCCAGACGTGCCAGACGATTTGGGGCGGGCGAGCCCGCAGGACCTACCCGCGAGCGCGCTCTGCCAGACGTTCGAGGCGGTGGTCCCAACTCGCGCCGACGTCGGCCATCCAGGCCATCGCGTCGGCCAGCGGCGCCGGGGTCAGCCGGTAGTGCGTCTCGCGGCCCGCGCGCTGCGGCTCCACGAGGCCGGCCCGCTGGAGCGCGGCCAGGTGCTTGGCCACGGCCTGGCGCGTGATCGGCAGCTCGCCGGCGAGACGGGACGCGGTCAGCTCCGGCCGCTCGGAGAGCGAGCGCAGGACCTCCCGGCGCGTCGGGTCGGCGAGCGCGGCGAAGACGTCGTCTACGCGTGGCAAAGCATGGATGCGGTGCTCAGCGCCATCAGGCGCGGGCCCCACACGAGCCTGTCGGCGGCGTAGCGGTGCTCGGTGACCAGGAAGCGGGTGCCTCCGGGCGCGTCCTCGAGCGCCCACTCGACCCGCGAGTCGCCCCAGCGGAAGACGATCCGCTCGTGCTCGGCCACCTGCTCGACGACGCCCTCGCGCTCCTCGCCGGACTCCCAGGCGACGCGCACCGGGGCGTCCTCCTCCGGTTCGAACTCGACCTCGTCGGCCAGCCACTCCTCGAGCTCGGCGGGCTCGGTGATGAGCTCCCAGGCGCGCTCGCGGTCGACGGGGAGGACGATCTCGCGGTTCACGACGGGCATCGGCGGCTCCTGCAACTCATTGGTTGCGTCACAGGCTACCATGGGCAGAAATACGCAACCCAACGGTTGCGGGAAAGGACCGCCCACATGCCACTCGTCCCAGTCGTCGTCCAGCAGGACTCGCGCGGAGAGCGCTCGTTCGACATCTACTCGCGGCTGCTGCGCGAGCGGGTCGTGTTCGTCGGCACGCCGATCGACGACGAGATCGCCAACCTGGTCGTCGCCCAGCTGCTGCACCTCGAGGCCGACGATCCCGACAAGGACATCCAGATGTACATCAACTCGCCGGGCGGCGTGGTGTACGCCGGCCTGGCGATCTACGACACGATGCGGTTCATCAAGCCCGAGGTGGCCACGATCTGCTGCGGCATCGCCATGTCGATGGGCTCGCTGATCCTGGCCGGCGGCGCGCCCGGCAAGCGCTCGGCGCTCCCCAACAGCCGCATCCTCATCCACCAGCCGTCCGGCGGCTTCCAGGGCCAGGCGAGCGACATCCAGATCCACGCGCGCGAGGCGCTCGCGCTGCGCGAGCGCGTCGAGGAGATCTACGCGGAGCACACCGGCAAGCCGAAGGAGCAGGTCTCCCTCGACCTCGAGCGCGACCGGTTCTTCACGCCGGACGAGGCCGCGGACTACGGGTTGATCGACCGCGTGGTGGTGGACCGGAACGGGAACGGGCGGGTGGCGCGTACTGCGTAGGCGGCGTGCCGGGGCCGGCGAACTGCGGGCTGGGTATCTACGACGCTAATGAGCCCCACCGCGCCGCGGGCGCCGCAGAAACGACCATCCACGGACGGCGGCCGAACCCCTCACTCCCCTACCGAGCAGGCAGTTCGCCGATCCCAGCGGCCGGTCACTCGTCGTCTTCCTCGTAGAGCGACTCGCGCGCCAGCTCGCTCCCGGCGCGATCCCACAGGACCACGTCGAGGTACTGCTCGGCGTAGGCGTCGGGGGCGAGCAGCGTGAACCGGTCCTCGCTGACCCGCACCTGGTCGACCGTCGTGTCGCCCAGCTCCGCGGTCACCGTCGCGCCGCCGCGGACCAGCGGCACGCCCCAGATCAGCGTCATCGCGGCCACCTCCTCGCCCTCGCCGCGCCAGCCGCCGACCACCTCCTGGGAGATGTCCATCTGCCACTCGGGGTTCTGGTCGGCGGTGTCGGGCGTGTAGTCGGCCCAGGCGAAGAACTCGCCCGGCTCGCGCCGGTCGTCGCCGGGCGCGAAGGAGACGTAGCCGTAGAGCTCCATGCCCGTCGACGTGCGCGCGGTCGCTGGGACGTAGGTGCGGCCCGACCACGTGCGGTCGGGGAACCAGGTGATGGTCCCGGCGGTGCCGACGTCGTCGCCCTCCTCGGGCTTGACGCGCAGGCAGGCGCCGAGGAACTCGGCCTGCAGCGTGTCCGCCCAACGGCCGTGGGGCAGCGCGCCCTGCGGCGGCTCGGCGGCGAAGCGGCAGACGATCGGTCGCTCGTCGGGCGGCATGCGCGCGCAAGGGTATCCGAGCGACTGACGCGCCCGACGAACGGGTATCTGGAGCGCTGCCTTTTGGACCGACCTGGAGGGTCGCCATGCTTCGTGTCCCCGCTCGCACGGCGTTCGCCGCGCTGGGCTCCGCGCTGGTCATCGCCGTCGTCGCCGGCGTGCGCAGCCAGGACGACGCCCGCCCGCCCGCGCAGCGAACCGCGGCCCGCTGCCCGGACGGCTACGTCGCCGCGGACGCCGGGGCCGCGCGCGAGCGGCGCGCCGAGCTGGCCGGCATGCGCGTGCGCGACCGGGCGGAGACCGCGCCGCTGGCCGGCTGCCTGGCCCGCGGCGCCCCCGAGCGCCCGGCGGACCTGCTGACGGCGCAGCAGGACTCCGGCCGGCGCGCCCGCGGCGGCCGGGCGGGGCTGCGCTCCGGCGCCTACGCGGCCGCGGTGCGCGAGCACGCCCGGATGGCCGCGGCGCCGAGCACGCTGCCGGGCAGCGCCGGCACCTGGCAGCCGGTGGGCACGACGCCGCTGGTCGCCGACGACCCGCACTTCGCCGAGGTCAACGGCGAGGGGCTCGCCGACCTCAACGGCCGCATCTCCGACTTCGCCTACGACGCGGCCGACGACCGCCTGTTCGCCGCCGTCGGCGAGGGCGGCGTGTGGCAGTCCGACGACCGCGGCGCCCATTGGCACTCGATCGGCGACGCGCTGCCCACGCAGGCGGTAGGCGGCATCGCCTACGCGAACGGCACGCTGGTCATCGCCACCGGCGACGACGTGTTCGGCGGCGGCGGCACGTTCGCCGGCCTGGGCGCGTTCTACTCCACCGACTTCGGGCGGACCTGGCACCACTCGACCGGCGTGCCCGACAGCGTGATCGCGTTCAAGGTGGCGGCCGACCCGGTGCACCCGGGCGTCTTCTACGCGGCCACCGGCGGCGGGCTGTTCCGCTCGGACGACGGCGGGGCGAGCTTCACGAACGTCGCGCTGCCGACGTCCGCGGAGTGCGCCGGCGCGGCGCCGGACAAGCCGCACTGCGCGCTGGCCAACATGGTCACCGACGTGGTCGTCCAGGGCCCGGCGAACGCGGCCACGACCGACGCGCAGCCGGGCGCGGTGCTCGCGGCCGTCGGCTGGCGGGCCGGGAAGGCGAAGATGAGCGCGTACGGCTACACGGAGTCGCCCGGCAACGGGCTCTACCGGTCCGACACCGGCGCGCCCGGGAGCTTCCAGCCGGCGGGCACGTTCACGCCGACCACGAACCCCGGCCGGATCGAGCTCGGCGCCGCCACGGGCGCGGCCCAGGATCACAAGTACGTCTACGCCACGGTCGAGGACGCGACCAAGTTCAATGGCGAGCCGCCCGTCGACGCCGGCCTCAACCAGACGGTGCCGTCCCCGACGAACTTCGGCGGCGTCTACGTCTCGAGCGACTTCGGGCCGACCTGGACGCTGATGGAGTCGGCCGAGGAGATGGTGGCCGACGCCGCCTCGGGCTCCGCCCTGAACGGCACGGCCTGCGCCGCCTCGCAGTACTGCCCCGGCATCCAGTCCTGGTACAACCAGTGGATCGCGCCCGACCCGACGACGCCGGGCGCCGTGCCGACGCGGCTCGCGTTCGGGCTCGAGGAGGTCTGGGAGGCGTCCGGCACGCCGATGTCCGGCCCGGCCCGCTTCCAGGTGGTCGGCCCGTACTTCTCCGGCAGCACCTGCCTGTTCCTCAACCTGGGGCAGGAGTGCCCGACCACCCACAGCGACCCGACGCAGTTCAACACCACGACGCACCCGGACCAGCACGCGGGGCTGTGGCTGCCGTCCGGCGGCGGCGCGACGCTCGTGGCCGGCGACGACGGCGGCGCCTACACGCAGTCGGTCGGCGCCTCCGGCGACCTCTCGCCCGACCACTGGGGCCGCGGCGCGAACCTCGGCTTCCACACGCTGCTGCCCTACGACGCCCAGGTGGCCAAGGACGGCACCGTCTACGCCGGCCTGCAGGACAACGGCGAGCTGAAGATCGAGCCGGACGGGCGCCAGTTCGAGACGTTCGGCGGCGACGGCACGTTCACCGCGGTCGACCCCGACGACAGCAAGCTCGCGTACGAGGCGACGCCGGACAACGCGATCGCCAAGACCACCGACGGCGGGCAGAGCTGGAACGACGTCTCGCCGCCGTCGGACACCTACCAGTTCGCGAACCCGTTCCAGATGGACCCGACGGACGCGAGCCACCTGCTCACCGCGGGCACGCACGTCTACGAGACCACCGACGGCGCGGGCACCTGGACCTCGGTGTTCGACCTCGGCACCCGCACGGGTCCGGGCGACCCGAACGCGTCCGCCGGCGACGGCGACCCCGACAACGTCGTCTCGGCGCTCGACGTGCGCGGCGTCGGCACGCCGTTGCCGGCCGACGGCACGGCGACGCCGGACTTCAGCTGGACCGGCGGGCAGGGAACGGTCCCGGGCGCGGCCAACCAGACCGCGGGCGCCGACGTCCCCGGCACCTACGCGGACCGCCCGTTCACGATCGCCGCCGGCGAGGCGAACCGCTCCGCCACCGTCACGGTCACCTGGGCGGACGCCACCAATGACTGGGACCTCGTGGTGTTCCGCTCCGACGGCGGGGCGCTGACCCAGGTCGCCTCCTCCGCGCAGGGGAGCACGACGAGCGAGCAGGTCGTGCTCGCCCGTCCGGCGCCGGGCGACTACGTCATCCGCGTGCGCAACTTCACCGCGATCGGGACCTTCGACGGCCGCGCCACCTTCGCGCCCGCGCTGGCGGGCGACACCGCGGCCGGCGGAAGCGCGGCCTACGTCGCCTACTGCGGCTACTGCGACGCGCTGAACACGGCCCCGTTCGCCAACGGGCTGGCCACCGACGTGCGCGCCGACGGGTCGATCGGCAAGCCGGGCAAGCCGGACAACTGGCACATCGCGGGCCGGCAGGGGCTGCCCGAGCGCTACATCACCTCGGTCCAGATGGACCCGACCGACGCGCGGATCGTCTACGTGACCCTGGCCGGCTACAGCCGGCGCTGGCTGCGGCCGGGCGTGGTCGGCGGCGCCGCCGAGGGCGCGGACGTGGGCGGCGGCCACGTGTATCGCTCGACTGACGCCGGCGAGACGTTCACCGACATCTCGGGCAACCTGCCGGACATCCCGGCGGACTTCTCGCTCGTGCGCAACGGCCACCTGATCGTCGCCACCGACCTCGGCGTCTACGAGTCCGCGGACGCGAGCGGCGGCACCTACGAGCTGCTCGGCTCCGGGCTGCCGGACGCGCCGGTGCTCTCGCTGGAGCTCAAGCCCAAGCAGGCGCCGACCGAGCCCGACGTGCTCGTCGTCTCCACCCAGGGCCGCGGCGTCTACTGCTACGCGTTCTCGGACCCCGGCAAGACGGCCGCGCCGGGCTGCGCCGGCGTGCTGCAGCAGGCCGGGGCCGCGCCGGTGGCGATCAGCGGGCCGGCGCCCTCGGTCCCGGCCCGGCCGGGCGCGACGCCGCCGCCGCGGGCCTGCAAGGCGAGCCTCGCGCTGACCGCCGTGAGCGCGCGGGGCGCGGGACGGAAGCTGCGGCTCGGCTTCACCCGGCGCGTGGGCCGGGCGGTGACCGTCGACGTCCTGCGCGTCTCCCGCGGCCGCCGCGTGCTGGCCGGCTCCCGGGTCGCCCACTTCAGGCGGGCGCGCGGCTTCACCTGGCGGGCGCCCGTGGGCGACGGCTTCTACGTCGCGCGCTTCCGGCTGGCCGGCGAGACGCGGGAGCTCGCGCTGCGCCGTCTGCACGGCCACTGGACGCGGCGGCCGGCGTTCGCCCGCCGCCCCTCCTGCTCGGCCGTTCGCCGGTTCGCGCTCTCGCGACCCGTGTTCGGCGGCCGCCGCGGGACGCCGCTGCGGATCTCGCTCCAGCTCGCCGCGCCCCGGCGCGTCACCGTGACCGTGCGGCGCGGCACCACGGTGATCAGGCGGTTCCGCGGCACGCGGACGCACTACACGCTGCGCCCGCGCGGCCTGAAGCGCGGCGACTACCGCGTGACCCTGGCCGGCGAGACGCTCACCGCACGGCGCCTATAGCTCTAGGAGGATCGTCACCGGCCCGTCGTTGACCAGCTCGACGTCCATGTGCGCGCCGAACACGCCGCGGCGGGCGCCGAGCCGGTCGCAGAAGCGCTCGTAGAGCGGCTCGGCCACCTCCGGCCGGGCCGCGGCGACGTAGGCGGGGCGGTTGCCGCGGCGCGCGTCGCCGTAGAGCGTGAACTGGGAGACGCACAGCACCTCGCGGGCGCCCAGCGGCTCGTTCATCCGGCCGTCGGCGTCGGGGAAGACGCGCAGCGCGCGCACCTTGTCGGCCAGCCGGTCCGCCAGCTCCGGTGTGTCGTCGTGGGTGACGCCGAGCAGGACGAGCAGGCCCGGTCCGATCTCGCTCACGCGCTCGCCGTCCACCGTGACGGACGCCCGGCTCACCCGCTGCACTAGTGCCTTCAAAGGTCGCGCAGCTCGGCCGCGGCCTGCTCGGGCGCGAGCGTGCACAGCCCGACGCCCGCGCCGAGCTCCAGCCCGGCGGGCTCGGCCAAGCGCGGCAGGATCTCGATCCGCCAGCAGAAGTGCTCGGCGCCGCGCGGGGCGGTCCGCACCCACAGGTTGAGCGGCGGGCTGGCGCCCAGGCGCGTCGCCAGGCGGCGCAGCGCGTCGCCGAGCAGCGCGGCGCCGGACGGGCCGTCGTCCTCGAAGCTCGGGCGGGCCGTGCGGGGCGCCAGCAGCAGGTGGAACGGCACGCGCGAGGCGTACGGCGCCATCAGCACGGCTTCTTTGTCGATGGCCACGATCCGCTCGCGCTGGCGGACCTCCTCCTGCACGAGGTCGGCGAGCAGGTTGCCGCCCATGGTCTGGACGGCGTAGGCGCCGAAGTGCTCGCGCTCGCGGGCCAGCGCGGCGGGCACGAAGTCCAGCGCGTAGAGCTGCGCGTGAGTGTGCGGCAGCGAGGCGCCGGCCGCCCGTCCCTCGTTGACGATCAGGTGGCGGCAGTGGGCGCCGGCGTGCGCGCGCATGCGGGCGCGCCAGCCGTCGACGGCCAGCGCCAGCTGGTCGGGGTCGAGCTCCGCCAGCGCGCTGACCGGCTCCGGCGCGTTGACGACGACCTCGTGGTGGCCGCTCGCCGGCTGGGCGGTGAACAGCTCCGGCCGGGCGTGGCGCTCGGGCGCCTCGGCGCCCGCCCTCAGCGCGGGATAGAGATTGGGGAACGCCCGCACGCGCCAGCCCGGCGAGTCGGGCGCGCCGCCGTTCGCGCGGACGGCGTAGACCTCGGGCGGCGTGCGGTCCTCGTGTCCCTCGGCGAACGGGTCCTGCTCAGGGTCGATCGGCGGGTGCGGCGCGACCTGGAAGCCGGCGCCGGGCCGCCCGGCGCGGTCGCCGGCCACGATCGTCTTGAGGCCCGTCAGTGGGTCGACCCGGATCTGCGGCATCACACGCCGAGGTAGCGCTTGATGTCCCTCTGCAGCGCCGCGTCGTCGCGGTACGGGCCGGCGTGGATGTAGGCCATCTTCCCCCGGCGGTCGAGCAGCACGGTCATCGGATAGTTCTGCGGGATGCGCAGCGAGCGAGCGATGACCTCGTCCGGGTCGGTGTAGGAGGGGAAGGGGAGCGGCCGCTTGGCGAGGAAGCGGCGGGCGGCGGCGTCCACGTCCTTGCCGTTCACGCCGACGAACGCCACTTTCGTGCCCTTCTTGGTCGCCACCGACTGGAACACCGGGAACTCCGATTGGCACGGGACGCACCAGGAGGCCCACTTGTTCACCACGACGGGATGCCCGCGCAGCGCGGCGAGCCGCCGGTCGAACGCCGGCTTGCCGCCGCCGAGCAGCTGGTTGGCCTGCACGTAGAGGCCGTGCAGCGGGCCGGGCGCCGCCGCGAGCTTGCGCTTGGCGGCCGGCAGGGCGAAGTTGGAGGCCTTGGCGGCCGGCCCATTGTTCTGGCTCGCCTGTGTCAGGCCAATGACCACAATCACGAAGAGGCCGGCGACTATTGCCAGCACGACCAGCAGGCGGCGCATCGGGTCAGGGTGGCATATCGCGGGTCCCGCCAGCGAGTCTGCTTCAATAAGCGTTGACTCGCAGGGAGCACGATCGAGGGGAAACGCCTGAGCGGCGCCTGGAGCTCTCGCCCGCGAGCCTTCTCTGGAGCACGTGCCGTGACGTACCGGGACCGGCGCGGGGCTCTACCCGATCCACGAGCCGTACATGGCTGAGACCACGCCGGTGGCCGACCTGGCCACGCTTCCTTCAATCGATGAGATAGAGCGCGCCGCGGCGTTCACCCGTGAGCCGTTCCTGACCGAGGGCGAGGACCCCGCTTCCTCGCTCTCGCCGGGCTCGCCGCGCCGCCGCGCGCTGGACTCCGCGCTGGCCGAGCTCGAGGCCGGCGCCAAGGTCCCGTCGGTCGCCTGGCGGCGCCAGTGGTCGCTGCTGCTCGGGCTCGAGCGGCTGCTCTCCGAGGACGAGCCGACGCTCGTCGACGGCACCGTGCTGAGCGCCCACCAGGTCGACGCGCTGTCCGGCACGCTGACCGCGCTGCTGGCGGACGCGTTGCGCAACGGGAACGGCAACGGCGCCGACGACGGCGACGTGATGCTCGCGTCCGTGGGCATCCCGGGCGAGGAGGACGAGGAGGACGACGACGAGCCCGAGGAGCCTCACGACTGGGACGATCGGGGCTTCGCCAGCGACGAGGACGTCGCCGACGCGCCCGAGGACCCCAACGCCGGCAAGCGCTTCTGGTTCGAGCACGCCACCGGCGCCGGCAAGACCGTGGCGGCGCTCGGCTTCGTCGAGGCGTCGCGCACCGGCGGCGTCCTGATCCTCACCCACCGCCGCAACCTGGTCGACCAGTTCCACGGCGAGCTGCGCGACCGCGGCTACGCAAAGCGGATCGCGCCGGCGCTGCTCGGCTCGCAGGACGCCACCAACGGCCCGGTCACCGTCGAGACCTACCAGTGGTTCGTGCGCAACGCGGGGAAGATCTCCGACGCGTACACGATCGTCATCTGCGACGAGGCGCACACCGCGCTGGGCGAGAAGACGTCCGGCGCGATCCGCGCGTGGGCGGGCCCGATCTTCATCGGCATGACGGCCACGGGCGCGCTGATCGCCCGCCACGTCACCGACCTCTTCCCGACCCAGACGTCGCGCTTCGACCTCGCGCAGGCCGCGCGCCGGGGCGTCATCGCGCCGCTGCGCTGCGTGCGCATCCCGCCCGGGCCGGGGGTGCGGACGATCGCCAAGGTGCCGCTGCGCCGCGGCGAGGTGGACACCGAGTTCGACCAGGAGATGCTGGCCCAACTGCTCGACCAGCTGCCGTTCAACCTGGCCGTGGCGGACCTCTACAAGACGCGCTTCAACAACGTCCCGGGCGTCGTCTACGCCGCCGGCGTACGACATGCATACAACGTCGCCCAGGCGTTCCGCGACCTCGGGATGAAGGCGCAGGCGGTCTCCGGCGAGACGCCGAAGCGCGAGCTGGCGTCGATCCTCGCGCGCTACGAGCGCGGCGACGTCGACGTGCTGGTCAACGCGCAGCTGCTGGCCGAGGGCTGGAACTCGCCGCGCGCGACGGTGTGCATGCACCTCGCGCCGACCGCCTCCAAGCGCATCTATCAGCAGCGCGTCGGCCGGGTCACCCGCAAGCACCCGGGCAAGGAGGCGGGCATCGTCGTCGACTTCGTCCATCCGGCGACCAAGCACGACGACCCGGTGGTGACCCTGCATTCGTTGCTGGACCGCGACGTCTACCGGGGCGGCGCGATCGTGGTCGGGCCGGTGCGCCGCGGCCGCGGCCGGCGGCTGCGGGTCGAGCGCCGCGTGCTCCCGGTCACGGCGGACGAGAACCGGCGGATCGAGGTCTTCGAGCGCGAGCTGTGGCGGATCGCCGTCGAGCACCTCGACTACGGCGAGCAGGTCCAGTGGGCCGCGCTGGCCGGCGCGCGGGTGGCGCCGACGGGCTGGCGCCGGGCGCGGGCGATGCTGCACTTCGACCAGGGCGGCGAGCTCAAGCGCACGTTCCTGATCACCGCGGTCGATCGCAACAAGAACCCGCAACTGCGGTTGCGCGCCCTGCAGGAGATCGCCTCCGGCCGCGATGCCGAGGCGTTCGACCGCGCGCTGGACTACGTCGAGTCCTGGCCGCGCGACGACAAGCGCGAGGCGGTCAAGGTCGTGCTGCAGGCGCTGGCCGAGAAGAAGATCGGCCGCCGCGACCAGGCCAACAACTGGATCTGGCGCTGCGCCAACATGACCCGCGAGGTCCACGAGGAGTACGCCGTCCAGCGCTGGCCGGAGACGAAGCGGCTCTTGGGGCTCCTGGTGAACTCGTCGGGCGGGGCGCACGCCCGCAACGCCCGCCGGCTCGTGCACGCGGCGCGCCAGCAGGACCGGCGCCTGAGCGCCGCGCTGCTGGCGGCGGCGATCCCGCACACCGCCGAGGCGGGCGAGGTCATCAACGGCGCCCGCACCCGCATGTCCCGCAAGCCCGCGGCCCTGGCCCGCGAGCTGCTGCGCAACTTCCCGAAGGGCCGCGGCAAGGCCAAGCGCCGCCGCCGCCGCAAGGGCGCCGGCGAGGCCGTCGCGCCCGAGGCCGTCCTCGCCGCGGCCGCGACCGCCGAGGCGCTGGAGGCCGCGGCCGAGGCGGGCGCAGCCGAGGACGCCGAGACCCCCGCCGACGGGTCCCCGCGCCGCCGGACGCGCCGCAAGGTGGTCGACGCCGACCAGGAAACGACGCCCACCGAGGAGCCCACGCGCCGCCGCCGGTCGCGTAAGACGACCGCGGAGCCGGTGGCCGCCGAGTCCACGTCGCGCCGCCGGTCGCGCAAGAAGGCTGTGGAGCCGGACGCCGTCGAGGCCGCGCCTCGAGGGCGGTCACGCAAGAAGACCGCGGAGCCCGTGGCGGCGGAGGCCGTCGCCGCGTCGCGCGGGCGGTCACGTAGGAAGGCGACAGAGCCAGTGGCGGACACCGTCGAGGCCACGCCTCCCGGGCGGTCCCGCAAGAAGACCGCGGAGCCGGTGGCGGCGGACGCGGTCGAGGCCGCGGCGCGCCGGCAGTCACGTAGGACGGCGACCGAGCCAGTGGCGGCGGAGGCGGTTGAGGCCGCGCCGCGTGGGCGGTCGCGCAAGAAGGCTGTGGAGCCGGTGGCGGCAGAGGCAGCGGCTGCAGCCGTTGAGACCTCGCCGCGCGGGCGGTCGCGGAAGAAGGCGACGGAGCCCGTGGCCGGCGAGGGCGCGGCGGTGGTGGCCCGGCGGTCGCGGAAGAAGGCTGCCGAGCCGGTGGCGGCTGCCGCGGCGGGCGGCGGCGGCGATGCCGCTCCGCGCGCGCGGGCTCGGGGCAAGGCCGCGGAGCCGGCCGAGCCGATCCCCGCTGACGGCGCCGCCGGCCGCAAGGGTGCGGCGCGGGCGAAGGCGGCCGCGAAGAAGGCGCCGGCGAAGGCGACGCGGTCCCGGGCGAAGAAGGCGTCGAGCGACGCGAAGTCGCCGCTCGAGGCCGCCAGCGAGCGGGTCCGGGCGGCCGTGGAGGACGCGGCCGCGTAGCCGGCGGTTCAGGCGAGCCGCTTGCGCAGCAGCAGCTTGTCGTGGCCGGCGGGATAGTCGGGCAGCCGGCCGACGACCTCGAACCCGTGGCGGGCGTAGAAGTCGGGCGCCTGGAAGGTGTGCGTGTCCAGCGCGATCTGGGGGCACGAGCGGTCTCGCGCCAGGGCCTCCGCGGCACCGAGCAGCCGGCTCCCCAGACCGCTGCGGCGGCGGTCCGCGCGCACCCAGAGGGCCTCGACCCAGCACATGCCGCCCCAGGTCCAGCCGTAGGCGCCCGCGGCCAGCTCGCCGTCGTCGTCGCGCTCGCTCAGGACGAACTCGCCGACGTCCGACACGCCCGTCGCCTCGACGTTGAACCGGTCGATCTCGTCGATCAGCCGTTGGGCGACCGCCCGCTCGGCGTCGCTGAGGCTCATGCCGGCGCCAGGCCGCGGTCGAGCGCGGCGACCAACCGCGCGAACGTCTCGTCCGGCGACAGGTCGATGCCGAACCCCTCGGCCGCCTCGAGCGCGGCGAACCCGTGCAGGGCGGCGCGGACGATCCGGGCGCCGTGGATCGCGTCGTCGCCCTCCATGCCGTAGCCGCGCAGGACGGCCAGGACGACGTCGACGACCCGGGCCGCGGATTCGGCGGCGGGGCCGTCGCGCACGTCGGACGCTCGCTGCAACGCCGCGTAGGCGCCGGGGTGCTCGCGGGCGTAGCGGCGGTAGACGTCCGCCACGGCGACCAGCGCGTCGCGGCCCGCGCGGCCGGCCGCCGCGGCCTGGAGCCGGGCGGCCAGCTCGCTCGCCCCCCGCGCCGCCAGCCGCCGCCGCAGGTCCGGCAGGCCCTTGACGTGCACGTAGAGCGAGGGCGAGCGCACGCCGAGCCGCTCCGCCACCCGCGCCAGCGTCACCGCCTCGAGCCCCTCGGCGTCCGCGAGCTCGGCCGCCGACGCCACAACCGCCTCGGGGTCCAGCCCGGCCCTTGGCATCAGGTCGTCGCCTTCGCGCGCGCGCCCGCGCGGGCGATCGCGCGATCCATCCCGGCTGCCGGGTCGCGGACCGCGGGGCCGTGGCCGACCACCAGCACGGCCGGGTCCAGCGCGCGCAGGGCCGCCGCGGTGGCGACGGTCTGCTCGCGGTCCCAGGTGGCCATCGCGGCGAGCGGGAAGCGCAGGAAGAAGTGGCTGGTCACCGCCACGCCGCCGTAGGTGGTGAACGCGTCGCCGGCGATCAGCGTCCCGTCGCGGGTGTCCAGGAACGCGACGTGGCCGGGGGTGTGGCCGGGTGCGGCGACGACCTCGAGGCTGCCGACCCGGTCGCCCGCGTTCAGGCGCACGTCCGGCGCGGTCCGCAGGTCCTTCGGCCAGCCGCCGGGCAGCTTGCCCTCCACGACGCGCTCGCCGGCGAGGATGCGCGCGTCGAGCTCCGGGATCAGCACCTCGACCGAGTCGCCCAGCCGCTCCTTCAGCGCGTCGAGCGAGCCGGCGTGGTCGCCGTGCCCGTGGGTGAGCGCGATCCGCCGGATCGGCGCGCCCGCCCGCTCGGCCACCGCGAGCAGCGCGTCCGCCGCGCCGCCCGTGGTGGTGTCGACCAGCGTGAAGCCGTCGTCCTCGCGCACCAGGTACGCGTTGACGAAGCGCATCCGGGTCAGCTGGGTGAGGTTCGGGGTGACGGTCACGGTTTTCATGGCGGGCTTCTCCGGGTCGCTGTCCTAACGCACCTAGGACCGTACCTAATCAACTTAGGCACGTCAAGGGGTACGAACGGGACCGGCGAACTGCGGCAGGGTAAGGAGGGTGAGAGCCCTGACCGCTGTGCGTCGATGGTCGTTTCGATCGCGCCACCGAATCTCGACTATTCCGGTTGAGTCACTCTAGGCACCTATAGCGTGCCTAGATTCCCACACGTGAAAGAGGTGCATCAGCGGAGTGCGCAGGCTTGGTCGTTTGACGCGCAGGGGTGCTGCAAACGCGCACACCCGACCCTCCCACCCGGACCCAAGGCCGACCGCTTCCCTACCCAGCAGCCGTTCGCCGATCCCGCCCGCACGCCCCCACGGACGAACGGCCTCACCGGAGCGGGTCAGGCCAGCCGAACCTCACCCGTGCTGACCGCCACGAAGCGGCCCCCGTCCACCTCGACGAGCAGCGCGCCCGACTCGTCGATCCCCGCCGCCACGCCCTCGCCACCGGCGTGCTCCACGAGCCGCCCGCGCAGGGCGTCCCGCGCGCGCAGGTCGGCCACGACGCCCGCCACGTCCTGGCCGAGCCGAACCTCGAGCGCGCGCAGCAGCTCCCGCAGCGTCGGCTCGATCGCCTCGCGCGGCCGGCCGAGCGTGCCGGCGACGGCGGCCACCGCGGGCGGCAGCGTCGCCGGGTCGAGCGCGACGTTGACCCCCATGCCCAGCACCGCCCAGCCGGAGCCGTTGCGGGTCTCGACGAGGATGCCCGCCACCTTCCGGCCGGACAGCCAGACGTCGTTGGGCCACTTGACCTGCGCGGCCGGACCGGCGACGTCGGCCACCGCCAAGCCGGCCCGCAGGGAGAGCAGGTCGTCCCACTCGCGCAGCACCAGCGACGCGGCGATGGCCACGCCCGGCGGCGTGACCCAGCCGCGGCCGTGGCGCCCGCGGCCGGCGGTCTGCTCGTCGGCGGTCACCAGGGTCCCGTGCGGCGCGCCGCGCTCGGCCAGCGCGCGCGCCCGGTCGTTGGTGGAGCCGACGGACCGCAGGTGCGTGCGGGGCAGCCCGACGGTCATCCGGCGTCGGCCAGCAGGGCGGCGATCAGGCCGTCGGGGGTGTGCGGGTCGGCCTCGAGGTCGGGTGACGCGCCGTGGGCGCGCAGCTCGGCGCTCGTGGCCGGGCCGATCGAGGCCAGCCGCGGCCCGGCCAGCGTGCCGCCGGCCGCCGTGTAGAACCGCACGGAGGAGGCCGACGTGAACAGGAGGTAGTCGGCGCCGGCCGCGGCCTCCCGGGCGTCGTCGGACAGCGGCTCGGGCACGGTCTCGTACAGCGCGACCAGGTCGACGTCCGCGCCGCGGGCCCGCAGCGCGTCGGGCAGGACGTCGCGGCCCTCGGCGGCCCGGGCGATCAGCGCGCGGCGCACCGGCACGTCCGCCAGCGCCTCCACCAGCCCCTCGGCGACGGCGCGCTCCGGGACCACGTCGGGCTCGATGCCGCGCTCGCGCAACGCACGCGCCGTGCCCGGGCCGATCGCCGCCACGGTCAGGCCGGCCAGCGCGCGGGCGTCGCGCACATGCGTGAACAGCTGCTCGGCGCCGTTGGGCGAGGTCACGCACAGCAGGTCGTAGCGGTCCAGCGAAGGCAGCTCCGCGTCGAGCGGCCGGACCCGGATCGCCGGCGCCTCCACCACCTCGGCGCCCAGCTCTCGCAGGCGCGATGCCAGCGCGCTGGCCTGCGCCCGCGCGCGGGTCACCGCCACGGTCCGCCCGTGCAGGGGCCGCGCTTGTAGCCACGCGATCTGCGAGCCCAGCCGCGCCACCGGCCCGACCACGGTCACCGCCGGCGCGCGGATATCCTCCGCCGCCGCGCGCTCGGCCACGTCGGCCAGCGTGGCGAGCAGCGTCCGCTGGCCGGGCAGGGTCCCGCGTTCCACGACCGCGACGGGCTCGTCAGACGGGCGGCCGCCCGCGACGAGCTGGGAGGCGATCCGCGGCAGCGCCCGCACGCCCATGTAGAAGACGAGCGTCCCCGGGAAGGCCGCGAGCCCCGGCCAGTCGAGCGCGGTGTCCGGCTTCCCCGGGTCCTCGTGGCCCGTCACGAACGCCACGGCGCTGGAAAGCTCGCGCTGGGTGACCGGGATGCCGGCGTAGGCGGGCGCCGCGATCCCCGCGGTGACGCCCGGCACGACCTCGAACGGGATGCCGGCCTCGCGCAGCACGAGCGCCTCCTCGCCGCCGCGGCCGAACACGAACGGGTCGCCGCCCTTCAGCCGCACGACGGTGCCGCCGCGCCGCCCGTACTCGACCAGCAGCCGCTCCGTCTCCTCTTGCGGCACCTGCGGGCCGCCGCCGATCTTGCCCACGTCGACCAGCTCCGCCGTCGCGCCGTCCAGCACCCCCGGCGGGATCAGGCGGTCGTGCAGGATCACGTCGGCCGCGGCGATGAGCTCCCGGGCGCGGACGGTCAGCAGCCCGGGGTCGCCGGGGCCGGCGCCGACGAGATAGACGGTCACGCGGCGGTCAGCCTAGCGGCGTCCCGCAGCAGGTCCGCGGCGCCGGCGGCGAGCATCCGCTCGGCGAGCTCGGCGCCGGAGGAGGACTCGTCGAGCATCCACGCCGAGCCGTCCGGCAGGCCCACGAAGCCGTGGACGCGGCCGTCGAGGGCGAGGACCCCGACCGGCGTGTGGCACGAGGCGTCCAGCGCGCGCACGGCCGCCCGCTCCTCGTCGAGCGCGGCGTGCGAAGCGGGATGGTCGGCCGCGCGCGCCGCGTCGGCGGCGGGAGAGCCCGCGCGGGCCTGGACGGCGATGATCCCCTGCCCGGGGGCCGGCACGAACACGCCGCCGGTGAGGACGCCGTCGGCGACCCGGGGGCCCGGCGCGGAGCCGCCGCGCGCGCGCTCCAGCCGCTCGAGCCCCGCGGCGGCCAGCACGAGCACGTCGACCTCGCCGGCCGCCCGTTTCGCCAGCCGCGTGTCCACGTTGCCCCGCAGCTCGCGCACCTCGAGGTCCGGCCGGGCGGCCAGCAGCTGGGCCCGCCGGCGCACGGAGCTCGTGCCCACGCGCGCGCCCTCGCGGACCGCGCTCAGCGCATGCTCGCCCACCAGCACGTCGAACGGCGACGCTCGCCGCGGCGTGGCCGCGATCGCCGTCCCCGCGGCCAGCTCGCCGGGCACGTCCTTGGCCGAGTGGATCGCCAGGTCGATCTCCCCGGCCACCAGCGCCGCCTCCAGCGCACTCACCCAGCGCGACTTGTCGCCCCGCGCACGGTCGGCGTCGCCCGCGGTGGCGATCGTCACCAGCTCGACGGGACCGTCCAGCAGCGCCGCCACCTCGCGCGCCTGGGCGAGTGCCAGAGCGCTGCCGCGGGTCCCCAGCCGCAGCGCGCTCAAGGCCGGCGCAGCTCGCGGACCTCGGCGCCCTCCGCCGACGGGGCGTCCGCGGGCGCCGCGTCCTCCAGGCCGAACAGCTCGCGCAGCAGCTGCAAGCGCGCGTGGCGGTGGTCGGCGTCCAGCGCCTTGACCCGCTGCGTGGGCTCGTGCAGCACCCGCTTGACCACTGCGCGCGCCAGCGCCTCCACCCGCGCCAGATCCCGCTCCGACAGCCCCTCCCAGCGCCCGGCGTTCTCGGCCAGCAGCCCCTCCACCACCGCGTCGCCGCGGGCGCGCAGCGCGGTCAGCGTGGGCATGACCTCCAAGGTGCCCAGCCAGCTCGCGAAGGTCTGCATCTCCTCCTCGACGATGACGCCCGCCCGCGCCGCCTCGGCCCGCCGCACCCGCAGGTGCGAGCGCACGCGGGCCTGCAGCGCGTCCATGTCCATCACGGTCACGCCGTCCAGCTCACCGCACGCCGGGTCGATGTCCCGCGGCACGGCCAGATCCACGAGCAGCAGCGGCCGCCCGCCCCGCGCTTCCATGACCGCGGCGAGCTCCTCGGCGCCGACGATGGCGTGGGGCGAGGCGGTCGAGGACACGACGACGTCGGCGCGCTCCAGCTCGGACGGCAGCGCGTCGAACGACCCCGAAGCGCCGCCGAAGCGCTCGGCCAGCGCGATCGCCCGGTCGCGGCGCCGGTTGGCCACGAACATCGTGGAGACGCCCTGCTCGTGGAACGCGCGGGCCACCTGCTCGGACACCTCGCCCGCGCCGACGATCACGACATGGTGGAACGCGCCCACCGCCGCGCGCGCGGCGTCGACGGCCACGGTGGCCACGGAGGCGTGCCCGGAGGAGATCGACGTCTCGGTGCGCACCCGCTTGCCCGTGGCCAGCGCCGCGCGGAAGACCTTGTTGGTCAGCGGCCCCGTCGTGCGCGCGGCCAGCGCGCGCTCGTAAGCCCGCTTGATCTGCCCCTGGATCTCCGCCTCGCCGACGATCATCGACTCCAGGCCGCTCACCACCCGAAACAGGTGGCGCGCCGCGTCGCAGTTGCGGGCGGCGTAGATCGACGGCATCAGCGCCGTCGGCGGCGTCCCGGCGCGGCGGGCCAGCATCCCCAGCACCACCGACTCGCCGGCCACCGGGTCC
>JAICUS010000104.1 GCA_025935735.1 Solirubrobacteraceae bacterium
ACCGGGCGCGCTGAGTACGACGATGCTTCCATGAGGCTCTCCTCCCTCGATGGGATCTGTCAGGGGCGGCTTTTAGCGATGCACCGGGTTGCGGTTCGCGCGGATCGACCACCGGCGGCCACGGGTCGGTGAGCGGTGGCTGAGAGACGACGAGCGGTGCAAGCTGCGCTGCGCCCGCCGTCGCGCCGCCCCCGCGGCGCGGTAGCGTTGCGTCCGGCGAATGGATGTCGCTCTGGGGATGGTGCTGGGCATGGTCGTCGCCGTGTCACTCGGCGCCGGCTGGCGCCTGGTGTTCACGCGCGGGCGCGTGCTGGCGCCCGAGGCCGCGGCGATGCAGGCCGCCGTGCACGCCGCCACCTCGCTGCTGCCGCCGCTGCGCCGCGGGTTCACGCCCGAGACCGCCCGTCCCGCCGCCCGCGCGCTGCTGGTGCTGACCGGCGCCGAAGCGGTCGCGCTGGCCGCCGACGGCCGGCTGCTGGCCTTCGACGGCGCCGGCTCGGACCACCACCACGCCGGCGACCCGCTCACGAGCCTGGCCGGCCGCTCGGACCGCGTCCACGTGGAGCGGCACGTCACCTGCACGCAGGCCGGCTGCCCGCTGCGATCGGCGATCTCCGCGCCGCTGCTCGTGCACGACCGCCGGGTGGGCACGCTGCTCGCGCTCTACGACCGGCCGGGCCGGCTGCGCCTGGAGGAGACGCGCGTGGTCAGCGAGGCGGCCGCGCTGGTGGCCGCGCTCGTCCAGCTCTCCGAGGTCGAGGCGCAGGGGGAGCGGCTGGCCCGGGCCGAGCTGCGCTCGCTGCGCGCGCAGATCTCGCCGCACTTCATCTACAACGCGCTGGCCGCCGTGGCCTCGTTCATCCACTCGCGCCCCGAGGAGGCGCGCGAGCTGCTGACCGAGTTCGCCGAGTTCATCCGCTACGGCTTCGGCAGCCAGCGCCCGTACGTCACCCTGGCCGACGAGCTCGGCTACGTGGAGAAGTACCTGCGGCTCGAGCAGGCCCGCTTCGGCGAGCGCATGCGGGTGCGCGTGGAGGTCGACCCGGACATCCTGCCGGCGGTCGTGCCGGTGCTGTCGGTCCAGCCGCTGGTGGAGAACGCGGTGCGCCACGGCGTCGAGTCGCGGCCCGAGGGCGCGACGATCGAGATCGAGGGGCGCAGCGTCGGCGCGGACGTGCAGCTGTCGGTGCGCGACGACGGCGCGGGGATGGACCCGGACACCGCGGCCCGGGCGCTGGCCGGCAACGGACGGGGGATCGGGCTGCACAATGTGCAGAGCCGGCTGCGGGCCACGTTCGGTGAGGGCTACGGGCTCCAGGTCGTCTCCGGCCCGGGCACCGAGGTGATCATGACCCTGCCCAAGTTCCGCGCGGGGGTGCGGCCGGCGTGACCGCGCCCACGGGCCTGCGGCTCCTCGCCGTCGACGACGAGCGCCCGGCGCTGGACGACCTCGTGCGGATGCTCTCCGCGCTGCCACGGGTGGCCAGCGTCGCCGCCGCCTCCAGCGCCGACGAGGCGCTGCTGGCGCTCAGCGAGGAGCCGGGCATCGACGGCGTGTTCCTCGACGTGCGCATGCCGGGGCTGGACGGCGTCGAGCTCGCCCGCGTGCTGCGCCGCTTCGCCCGCCCGCCGTCGCTGGTCTTCGTCTCGGCCTACGACGAGTTCGCGGTCGACGCGTTCGCCGTGGCCGCGCTGGACTTCCTGGTCAAGCCCGTGGCCCGCGACCGCCTCGAGGAGGCCGTGGAGCGCGTGGCCCGCGCGGCGGGCGCGGCCACCGCGGCGCCCGAGCCCGCGCTGGACGCCGACCTGCTGCCGGTGGACGCGCTGCGCGGCGGCGGCACCCGCCTGCTGGCCCGCGACTCGATCCTCTACCTGCAGGCGCACGGGGACTACGTGCGGGTGGTGTCCGACGACGGCCGCTACCTGCTGCGCGCCCGCCTGGCCGACCTGGAGGAGCGCTGGTCGCGCCACGGCTTCGTGCGCGTCCACCGCGCCTACGTGATCAACCTGCGCCGGGCCGTCGAGGTCCGCCCGCAGCTCAACGGCACGGCGATCGTGGTGATGGGCGACGGCGCCGAGCTGCCGATCGCGCGGCGCCAGGTGGGCGAGCTGCGGCGAAGGCTGGGGCGTTGAGCGCCCGCACGCCGCGCGACGAGCTCGCCGAGGCGACCGAGCACGGCGGCCTGTACCTGCGCCGGCTGCTGCGCGCCCAGCTGGGGCTCAGCGTGCTCGCGCTGCTGGCGTTCGGCGGCCTGGTGGGCGGGCTGCCGCTCGCGCTGTACCTGCTGCCCGGGCTCCAGCACGCGACGCTGCTCGGCATCCCGGTGCCGATCCTCGCCGTGCTGTGGCCGCCGTTCCCGCTGTTCGTGGCCATCGGCCTGCTGTACATCCGCCGGGCGGAGGCGCTCGAGGAGGCGTTCCGCGAGCTGGTGGAGCCGCCGCGGTGATCGCGCTCGCGGCGATCCTCGCCATGACGTCGGGGACGGTCGGGCTCGGCCTCTACGGCGTCCGGCTCGTGCGCACGACGTCCGATCTGTTCGTGGCCTCGCGCGCGGTGACCCTGTGGTGGAACGCCGCGGCGATCTCCGGCGAGTACCTGAGCGCGGCGTCGTTTCTCGGGATCGCCGGGCTGGAGATGAAGGACGGGGCGATCGCGCTCTGGCTGCCGCTCGGCTACACCGCGGGCTACCTCGCGCTGCTGCTGTTCGTGGCCGCGCCGCTGCGCCGCCTGGGCGCGTACACGATCTCCGACTTCGCCGAGGCCCGGCTCGGCTCGCCCGCGCTGCGCCGGCTGGCCGGCTGCATCGTGCTGGGGATCGTCGCGTTCTATCTCGTGCCCCAGCTCAAGGGCGCCGGGCTGACGCTGACCCAGGCCGTCGGCGCGCCGTACTGGGTGGGCGTCGCCTGCGTCGGCGCAGTGGTCGCCGCGATCGTGGCCAGCGGCGGCATGCGCGGGATCACCTACGTGCAGGCGTTCCAGTTCTGGGCCAAGACGTTCGCCATCGCGCTGCCGGCGATCCTGCTGCTGGTCCATCTCGGCGGCCTGCCCGAGCGGGCGGCGCTGTTTGGCCGCGAGCTGCCGCGCGCGCCGGCCGCGGGGCTGACCGTGGAGCTCCCGACGGCCCAGCGCGTGACGTTCCCCGCGGCCACGGCGTACCGCATCGGCGGGCGGCCGGCGCACGCGGCGCGGGGGGAAGAGCGCGTCCTGCCGGCCGGGACGCTGCGGCTGCCGCCGCGCGCGGTCGTGCCCGTGGCCGAGGGGACGACGGCCCAGCGCGGCGACGCCTGGTCGCGGCCGGTGGGCGGCGGCCCCGACGACTCGCTGCTGGGCGTCTACTCGCTGCTGATCGCCACGTTCCTGGGAACGATGGGGCTGCCGCACATCCTCGTCCGCTTCTACACCAACCAGAGCGGGACGATGGCCCGGCGGACGACCGTGCGCGTGCTCGGCCTGCTCGCGCTCTTCTATGCGTTCCCGGCGGTCTACGGCGCGCTGGGCCGGGTGCTGGTGCCCCAGCTCTACACCACCGGCACGACCGACGCCGTCGTGCTCGAGCTGCCGCAGGCGGCGTGGCCGGGCACGCCGGGCGAGCTGCTGGGCGCGCTGGTGGCGGCCGGCGCGTTCGCCGCGTTCCTGTCCACCGCGTCCGGGCTGACCGTTTCGCTCGCGGGGACGCTGTCGTCGGACCTGTGGCCGCGCCGCCCGGCCACGGGCGCCGCCCGCCGGCTGCGCTTCCGCGCGGCGGCGCTGGTCGGAATGGCGCCGCCGGTGGTGCTCGCGCTGGGCGCCCGCGACCTCGACATCTCCGTGCTCGTCGGCTGGGCGTTCGCGCTGGCCGCGAGCACGTTCTGCCCGCTGCTGCTGCTCGGCATCTGGTGGCGGCGGCTGACCGCCCGAGGCGCCGCCGCCGGGCTGGCGAGCGGCGCCGTGCTGGCCACCGGCGCGATCTTCACCGGGCTCGCGCTGCAGGGCCGCAGCGTGTCGCTGGACGCGCTGCTGGTCCAGCCGGCGGTGCTGACCGTGCCCGCGGCGTTCGCGGTGATGATCGTCGTCTCGCTGCTCGACCGGGCCCGCCCCGCCGACACCGAGCTCCTCGCCCTGCACGCCCCCGAGGGGCTGGGCCTGGGCATGGAGCGCGAGCCGGCGGGCGAGCCCGCGACGGTCTGAGAGAACCACCGGGGGGCTGCCGCCCCCCGCGGACCCCCCGCTTATTCGGCGCCTTCGGCCTGCCGCTGCTTCACCTTCTCCTCGAGCGCCTGCATGACGTCCGGGTCGCGCAGCGTGGTCACGTCGCCCAGCTCGCGGCCCTCGGCGATGTCGCGCAGCAGCCGGCGCATGATCTTCCCCGAGCGCGTCTTGGGCAGGTCGCCGGACCAGATGATCCGCTTCGGGCGGGCGAACTTGCCGATCCGGGAGGCCACGTGGTCGCGCACCTCGGCGACCAGGTCGTCGTCGCCCTCCAGGTCGCCCTCCAGGGTCACGAACGCGGTGATCGCCTGGCCGGTGTCCTCGTCGGACTGGCCGATCACCGCCGCCTCGGCCACCTTGCCGTGGGACACGATGGCCGACTCGACTTCGGCGGTCGAGAGGCGGTGGCCCGACACGTTGACCACGTCGTCGATGCGCCCGACGATCCAGAAATAGCCGTCCTCGTCGCGCCGGGCCGCGTCGCCCACCAGGTAGGTGTCGCGCCCGAACTTGTCCCAGTAGGTCTCGACGAAGCGGTCGTCCTCCTTGTAGAGGGTGCGCAGCATCGCGGGCCAGGGACGCTTGAGCACCAGGTAGCCCTGCTCGGTGCCGGCGTCCTCGCCCTCCTCGGTGACCACCGCGGCCTCGATGCCCGGCAGCGGCCGGCCCGCCGAGCCCGGCTTGGTGTCGAGCAGGCCCGGGAGCGTCGTGATCATGATCCCGCCGGTCTCGGTCTGCCACCAGGTGTCGACGATCGGGCAGCGCCCGCCGCCGATCACCTTCCAGTACCACAGCCAGGCCTTCGGGTTGATCGGCTCGCCCACCGTGCCGAGCAGGCGCAGGCTGGACAGGTCGTGCTTCTCCGGATACCGGGCGCCCCACTTCATGCACGCCCGGATCGCGGTGGGCGCGCAGTAGAGGAGCGTCACCTTGTACTTCTCGACGATCTCCCACCAGATGTCCTTGTCCGGATAGTCCGGCGCGCCCTCGTACATGACGCTGGTGGTCCCGTTGGCCAGCGGCCCGTAGACGATGTAGCTGTGGCCGGTGACCCAGCCGACGTCGGCCGCGCACCAATAGACGTCCTCGTCGGGCTTGAGGTCGAACACCGCCTTGTGGGTGTACGCCACGCCCGTCAGATAGCCGCCCGTGGTGTGCAGGATGCCCTTGGGCTTCGCGGTCGAGCCGGACGTGTAGAGGATGTAGAGGGGATCCTCCGCGTCCATCGGCTCGGGCGGGCATTCGTCGTCGGCGGCCTCGACGAGCTCGTGGTACCAGTGGTCGCGCCCGTCCTTCATCGGCGCGTCGTTGGAGACCTTCTGGACCACGATGATCGTGCCCACGAGGTCGCCCATCACCTCGTCGACGTTCTGCTTGATGGGGGCGGTGCGGCCCTTGCGCCGCGCGCCGTCGACCGTGATCAGCGCCTTGGCCTGCGAGAACTCCATCCGCTCCTTGACCGATTCCGCGCTGAAGCCGCCGAAGACGACATTGTGGATCGCCCCGATGCGCGCGCAGGCCAGCATCGAGACGACGACCTCCGGGACCATCGGCAGGTAGATCCCGACGACATCGCCCTTCTCGATGCCCAGCGACTTCAGCGCGTTGGCGAAGCGCTGGACGTCGCGGTGCAGGTCGGCGTAGGTGATGTCGACCTCCTCGCCCTCCTCGCCGCGCCAGTGGTAGGCCACCCGGTCGCCGTTGCCCGCCTCGACGTGGCGGTCGACGCAGTTGTAGGCGACGTTGAGCTTGCCGCCGACGAACCACTTGGCGAACGGCGGGTTCGACCAGTCGAGCACCTGGTCCCACTTGGTGCCCCAGTCCAGCGCCGCCGCGCGCTCGGCCCAGAAGCCCTCATAGTCGGCGTCGGCCGACTCGTAGATCGCCGGGTCCGACACCACCGCGGCCTCGGCGAAGCCGTCGGGCGGCGAGAACGTCTCCTGGTCGAGGAGCTCCTCCAGTTGCTGCTCGAGCGTCTGACCTTCCGTCGCCATGCGCTTCTCCTCCGTGTCGCGGTAAGAGAAGGCCTAGCACGCGGCGCGCCCGCGTGCCAGTGGCAAGGTCAGTTGCGCTTCTTGCGCTTGCCGCGCGCGCTGGAGCGCGGGCGCGGCTCGCCGGCGGGCGCCGGCGCGGCCTGCCGGGCCGGCTGCGGGCGGGCGCTCGGCCACGGCTCGGCCATGCCGGACCGCCAGGCGGGCGGCATCCCGCCCGGCCACAGCCCGAGGCACAGCAGGGCGAGCCCGGCGAGCCAGAAGACCTGCACGATCGGCAGCGGGAAGATCACCAGCGTCGCGCCGGTGATGATCCCGAGCACGCCGAAC
Source organism: Solirubrobacteraceae bacterium (assembly GCA_025935735.1). The sequence goes on from JAICUS010000104.1 coordinate 6,511, forward strand.
AGCCGCGTGAGCAGGCCGGCGCGCATCGCGTTGAGCGAGACGAGCACGAGCGCGATGGCCAGCGCCAGGCTGCCGAAGATCTGCATGACCTGCGCGAACGCGAACAGGCCGCCGCTGGTCGACGCGTCGCCCACGGTGCGCGGCCCGTCGAGGAAGTCCGCGGCCTTGGTGACCTTGCCGATCTGCAGCGTGAGGATGCCCAGCGCGAGCAGGACCCCGCCGAGGATCGTCACGATCACCGACCAGCGCGGCAGCTCGGGCCGGCGGGCGCGCGCGGCGACGGCCAGGAAGCCGACCGCCCAGGCCATGCCGACGTAACCGAGCAGGCCGACGAGCCCGGAGGCGACGACCTCGCCGGAGTGGTCGTGCAGGAACTGGAACACCGGCGCCTGCAGCGACGGCAGGGTGTCCAGCTGCCCCGGCCGGGCGGCGCGCTGAAGCGACGTGAGGAAGCTCGCGGTCGGGACGCCGTTGCCGATCGCCTGCTGCAGCAGCAGGAACGCGACCAGGCCGACGGCGCCGAGGCCCGCGGCGATTCCGGCCCGCGGGCGCTGGCGCGCCTCCCAGCCGAGCTGCTTCTCGATGTCTACGGTGGCCGCCACGGGGCCGTACTGACTCTAGTGGCCCCGCCGCACGGGGGACAGCGCGCGGCGCGCCGGCTCCGGCGGGATCTCGCGGCGGCCGGCCACGCGTGAGACGCGGTCGCCGGCGTAGAGGAGGAGGTCCAGCGCGGGCGCCGCGAGGCCGATCAGGCTCTCGATCCGGCGCCGGCGCGCGAGCTGCGCGCGGGTGAGGTGGGGCACTGCGCCGCGATTGTAGACTCGCCGCCATGCTGATCCGCGAGGTCATGACTGAATCGGTCGTGACCGCGGAGCCCCAGCAGAGCGTGCGGGCGGTCGCCGAGATCATGCGCGACCGCAACGTCGGCTCGGTCGTCCTGGTGGCCGGCGGGCGGCCGGTCGGCTTCCTCACCGACCGCGACCTGACGCTGTCGGTGCTGGCGGACGGGCGCGACCCGTCCGGCCCGGCGGGCGACCACGCGTCCTCGCCGGTGATCACCGCCGACCCGGAGATGGAGATCGAGGAGGGCGCCGAGCTGATGATCCGCCACGGCGTCCGCCGGCTCGTGGTGGTGGACGGCGACCGCCTGTGCGGGGTGGTCACGCTCGACGACCTCGCGTCGCGCACCGGCGAGGTCGGGCTCGCCTCGCGGCTGTCCGCGCGCGTGACCCGGGCGTCGATGCCCGACTACTTCTTCCACGAGCGCGGCGGCGGCTAGACCGGAGCCGCGGCTCGTTCGACGGCGGCGGCCGCGAACGCCCGGATGACCGGATGCGCGCGGGTGCCGTCGCCGGCCAGCTCGGGCTGGAAGAGCGTGCCCAGGAAGAACGGGTGGCCGTCGAGCTCCAGCGCCCGCGCGGCGCCGTCCTCGTCGTGCGCGGTGAAGCGGACACCGTGGGCGGTCAGGACGCCGGCGTAGCGCGGGTCGAGCCCGTAGGAGCAGTGGTAGCGCTCGACGCTGCGCTCCACGCCCATGATCCGCTGCATCAGCGAGCCGGGGGCGTAGCGGATCGCGCCCTCGTGGCCGACCAGCGAGCACTCGAGCGCCACGATCACGCACTCGCCCGCGTCGCCGCCGTACTCGGCGTGGGCGGCGTCGATGCCGCAGACGTCGCGGGCGATCTCCAGGACGGCGTGCTGGAAGCCGCCGCAGGTGCCGAGGAAGGGCAGGCCGTGCTCGCGCGCCGTGCGGACCGCGGCCAGCGCGCCCTCCGGGTCGCGGTACGGGCTGCCGGGCACGACCCAGACGGCGTCGAAGCCCTCCAGGCCGTCGTGGGCGTCCTCGCTGGCGATCCAGTACGGGTCGAGCACGAGGTCGTCGCGGCGGCGCAGCGCCTCGACGATCCGGGGAATGCGGGCGTGGGCGCGGACGCTGGGCGAGCGATCGCCCACCAGCGCGATCGTGGCGGTCGGCATGGCCGGATCGTCGCCGACACGCACGTTCACGTCCAACGATCGTTGCGGGTCGGTCGATCAGCGATACTGATATTGGATGGATCCCCGCTTCCTCCGTACGTTCGAGACGGTGACCCGATTGGCGTCCTTCTCGGCCGCGGCGCGCGAGCTCGGCTACACCCAGTCCGCCATCTCCCAGCAGATCGCGGCGCTGGAGGGCGACCTGGGCACGCCGCTGCTGCACCGCCGGCCGGTGGCGCCGACCGAGGCGGGGGCGCGGCTGCTCGAGCACGCCGGGCCGATCCGGCTGCGGCTGGACGCCGCCCGGGCCGACGTGCGCCGCGTGGCCGCCGGCCCGCCGGGCGTGCTGCGCATCGGCGCCACGCCGCTTTCCGCGGGCCTGGCCGCCCGCGCGGTGGCGGACGCCCGGCACGCGCGACCGGCGCTGGAGGCCGCGGTGCGGGTCGGCCCGCGCGCCGAGATCGCGGTCGCGGTGGCCACGGGCGAGCTGGACGCCGCGTTCGTCGACGGCGTCGCGGCGCCGAGCGACCCGCTGCGGCTGCCGGACACCGGCCTCGCGGTCGCCGAGTCGCGCGAGGAGGAGCTGGTCGTCGCCCTGCCGCCCGGCCATCCCCTGCGCGGGCCCGCGCGGCTGGAGAACCTCGTCGACGCCCGCTGGATCGACGCGCCCGGCGTCACCATGCCGCTCGACGAACTGGCGGCGGTCGCCCGGGCGGAAGGATTCCGGGCGGCGCTGCGGTATGACGGCCTCGACGTGACCGGCCTGCTCGCGCTCGTGGCCGCCGGGCAGGGGCTCGCGCTGCTGCCGGCGCGCGTCGCGAGCGGCGTTCCGCTGGCCGCGCCGCGCCTGCTGCACCGCACCGAGCTCCTCCACGGCGGTGATCCACTCCCGGCCTCCCTGCGCATCGCGGGCGACCATGACTCGGGATAACCACACACTCCATTCGGGTGAAGGCCGGATGGCGGGAGGCCCGCGCGCCCGCGAATCTTCTTTCATGGCCGCGATAGGCGAGCACTCCCCGATCACCGCGCGCGTGTCCCGGCGCCAGCTGATCGTGCTCGGCGTCTCCTCCGCCGTGCTCGTGGCCGGCCTGGTGGTCATCGCCCCCGCGCTGGCCGGGCTCCCGGACGTGTGGCGCCGCATCTCCCACGGCGACCCGTGGTGGCTGGCGATCGCGCTGGTCATGGAGGCGCTGTCGTTCGTCGGCCACATCGTGCTCTTCCGCGCCGTGTCGCTCGACGGCTCCGGCCGCATCGGCATGCGCGCCAGCACCGAGATCACGCTCGCCGGCCACATGGCCACGCGGCTGCTGGCCTCCGCCGGCGCCGGCGGCATCGCGCTCACCGCCTGGGCGCTCAAGCGCTCGGGCATGGAGGCGCGCGACGTCGCCGCCCGCATGACGACGTTCCTCGTGCTGCTCTACGCCGTCTACATGGGCGCGCTCGTGATCGGCGGCGTCGGCCTGGCCACCGGGCTCCTGCACGGCGGCGGCTCGCCCGCGATCACGCTCATCCCCGCCGCGTTCGGCGCGCTGGTGATCGCCATCGTCGCCTCCGCGCAGCTCGTCAAGCCCGGCGCGAGCCGGCTGCGCCGCGGGCTGGCCCCGGTCGGCGCCGGCGTGCGCGAGGCCCGGCGGCTCGTCCGCGCGGGCAACCCCGGCCTGCTGGGCGCGATCATGTGGTGGGGCTTCGACATCGCCACGCTGTGGGCGACGTTCCGGGCGTTCGGCGACTCGCCGGCCGTCGGCGTGCTGGTGATCGGCTACTTCGTCGGCATGCTGGCCAACACGCTGCCGCTGCCCGGCGGCATCGGCGGCGTCGACGGCGGGATGATCGGCGCGTTCGCCGCGTTCGGCGTCGATCCCGGCCTGGCCATCGTCGCCGTGCTGGCCTATCGCTTCTTCGCGTTCTGGCTGCCGATCGCCCCGGGCGCGCTGGCGTTCGCCTCGCTGCGGCGCACCGTCGGCCGCTGGGAGGCCGACGCGCAGCCGGTCGAGCCGCGCGTGCGCGCCGCTCGGATGCGTCGCGCGGTCCCCGAGCCCGCGCTCTGCAGCCGGTAGGATCGGATCATGGAAGGGTTTGGCAGCTTCTTCAACGACCCCGACTTCCAGCGCCGCATGCAGGAGATGGCGGAGCAGATGCAGTCGGCCCAGACACTGGCGTGGGCGGACAACGCCATCAAGCTCGCGGTCGACCTGACCGTCGCGGCGATCAACCGGGTGAACATCCAGGGCACCACGGAGCAGCAGGCCGAGCAGGTCCGCACCGTGATGGCCCGGGTCTTCCCGGAGGCGGTCACGCTGGTGCGCGAGGCGCGCCAGGGCCTCCAGTAGCCGGCCGCGTGGCCGTCGCCGACCTCGACGCGGTCCTGTCGGAGGAGGGCTGGCCCTACGCGTCGGCGCCGCCCGTGGAGCCCGGCGACCCGGGGCGCTTCCACGCGCTGTTCGGGCGCGACTCGCTGATCGTCGCGCTGCAGCTGCTGCCCGTCCGCCCGGACGTGGCGCGGGCCACGCTGCGCGCGCTGGCCGCCCGGCAGGGCACGCGCAGCGATCCCGGGACGCAGGAAGAGCCCGGCAAGATCGGCCACGAGTTCCGGGACGCGCCGCCGCCGAGCTTCGCCGCGTCCGGCTGGCCGCCCGGCGAGTTCCGCTACTACGGCACGGCCGACGCCACGAGCTGGTTCTGCGTCGTGGCCGCCGCGCTGGGCGACCCCGGGCTGCAGGACGCCTGGCGCGCCGCCGGGCGCTGGATCGCCGGCGCGCTCGACGCCGGCGGCGGGCTGCTGCGCCACTCGCCCGGCACGCTCCCCGGCCTCACGCAGCAGGGCTGGCGCGACAGCATCGACCCGGCTAAGGCGGACGGGCACGGCGGCGGCATCCTGCGCGCCGACGGCACCCCGCCGGAGCCGCCGCTGGCCGACGCCGACACGCAGGCGGTCACCGTGGCCGCGCTGCGCGCGCTGCACCGGCTGTCCGGCGACGCGGCCTGGGCCGAGCGCGCGCACGTGATGCGGGCCGAGGTCTCGCGCCGGTTCGGCCCCGACGTCATGGCCGTCGAGGGCGACGACCGGCCGGTCCCGGGCGCGGGCTCGCAGCTCGGGTGGCTGCTGTGGGCGGACGCGCTGGAGCCCGACGCCGCCGAGGCCGCGACGGAGCGCCTCTGCCGGCCCGACATCCTCACGCCCTGGGGGCTGCGCACGCTCGCGGCCGGCGCGCCGAACTTCGCGCCGGAGCTCTACCACCGCGGCGCGGTGTGGCCGTTCGACTGCTGGCTGGGCTGGGGCGGCCTGCGCGCCGCCGGGCGCGCCGAGGAGGCCGAGCGGGTGCGCACCGGCGTCCTCGCCGCGCTCGACCGCCTGGGCCGCGCGCCCGAGCTCTACGCGGTCCCGCCGGACGGCGAGCCGGAGCCCGTGCCGATCGCGAACCGGATGCAGGCCTGGACGGTCGGCGCGCGCTGGGCGCTGGAGAACGCGTGGGACGGGCGCGTCACAGCCGCGCCCAGAGCTGGATGACCGCGTAGGCGCGGTAGGGGCGCCAGCGCTCGGACAGCGCCTTCGCGTCGCGCGCGCCGGCCAGCGCGTGGCGGACGCCCAGGTCCGTGGGCAGGAACGCGTCGCGGTCGCGCAGCGCGCGCATGGCGACGTAGGACTGCGTCCACGGGCCGATGCCCGGCAGCGCCTCCAACTCGTCCAGCGGCACGCCGGCCAGCGAGCGCAGCGTGCGCCGGCGGGTGGCGGGCATGGCCATCGCCGCGTCGGGCGCCCGCGCGATCGCCTCGCGCGTGGGGAACAGGTGCGTGACCGCGCCGCGCGGCCGTTCCAGCGGCTCGCCCACCGCTTGGACCAGTCGAGCGGCGTGGGTGGCGGCCGCGGCCAGCGACACCTGCTGGCCGAGCACGGCGCGCACGGCGATCTCGCCGCCGTCGACGGCGCCGGGGACGCGCAGCCCGGGCCGGTAGGGCTGCAGCACCGGGTCGCCGGCCAGCAGCGCGTCGATCTCGTCGGCCGGCGCGTCGAGGTCCAGCAGCGCCGTGAGTTGCGCCACCGCCGCGTCGCGGTCGCGGGGGTCGGCGTCGAGCTCCGCCCGCATCCCGCCGGGCGCCGGCGAGAGCTCCACCGTCCCGCCGCCGTGTGGGAGCCTCAGGCTGCGCCGGTAGCGGCCGTCCACGACCTCCTCGACCCCGGGCACGGCGCGCCGGGCGAAGAAGGCGATCAGCGCGGCGCCGTCGAACGGCTCGCGGGCGCGCAGGATCACGCCGCCTCCGCGCGCGACGCCCGGCCGGCGGCGATCACCTCCTTGAACGAGCGGAAGCGGAAGATCCACACCACCGCCGCCAGCCCGATGCAGAACGTCAGCACCGCGATGGCGATCTGCTGGCCCACCGAGTAGGCGGCCACGCCGGCGCCGGTCCCGAACACCTTCACGAGCAGCGCCTGCTGCACGCCCGCGCCGCCCGGCGTGAACGGCACGAGCGCGGCCACCGCGTTGACGCCGAGCACGAGCAGGACGTTGCGCACCGAGCCGCCGACGTGGAACGCGTCGAGCAGGCACCAGAACGCCGTGAACCGGCACAGCCAGCCGGCCAGCTGGACGAGCCACACCTCGCGGAAGTAGCGGCGGCGGTCGGTCAGGATCGTCAGGCCCTGGCGCACCCGCGCCCAGAACGCCCGCACCCGGGCCGACAGCAGCGCGAACGCGGCCATCGCGGCGATCCCCAGCGCGGTGAGCACGAACAGCGTGAACCGCGGGTGCTGGGCGAAGAACGCCAGGTCAAACGCCGGCAGCTTGGAGAAATCCGGGGGCTTCGGGAACACGCCCTGGGAGAACGCGAAGATCAGCACCGGCACGGCGATCGAGATGTCGAAGCCGAACTCGACGAAGAACGCCGCCGCGACCGCCGGGTAGCTCGAGCCGGGCACGGACGTCTTGGTCAGGAACAGCCGGATGACGTCGCCGCTGCGCGCCGGGATCACCGAGTTGAAGCCATAGCCCGCGAAGTACGCGCCCCAGATCCGCCGGAACAGGATCCGCTCGTCCGGATAGGCCGCGCGCAGGATGTGGAACGACGCGCG
>JAICUS010000768.1 GCA_025935735.1 Solirubrobacteraceae bacterium
TCCAGCGCCGCCCGGTCGGCGTACTGCTCGTAGAGCACGACGAGGTCGCCGTCGCGGTGGGCGATGTACTGGGTGCAGCCGGGCTCGTGGGCCTCCACGAGCGGCTTCATGCGGCGCAGCGCCTCGACCACCGCGTCGGCGCGGCCGGGCTTGACGTGGTAGCGGGCGATCAGGGCGAGCATGCCGTGGTGTCTACCCGAACGCGCCGCCGTCGCGGGCCGCGGCCAGGCGCTCCTCGTCGTAGCCGCACAGCTCGCGCAGCACCGCCTCGGTGTCGGCGCCGCGCTCCGGGCCGGGGCGCATCTGCGCGTCGTGGCCGCTCAGCCGCAGCGGCGACGCGACCTGGCGCACGGTGCCGAGCCGGGGGTGCGCGTACTCGCCGATCTCGGCCTCGTCCAGCGCCTCGTTGACGTCGTTGACCTTCCCCACGGGCACGCCGGCGGCCTCGAGCCGCGCCACCCACGTGTCGGCGGATTCGGCGGCGAAGCGCTCGCGCAGGAGCGGCAGCAGCGCGTCGCGGTTCGCGTCGCGCGCGTCCATGTCCTTGAAGCGCTCGTCGTCGGGGATGTCGAGCACGGCGGCCAGCGCCCGCCAGAACTTCTCCTTCGCCGCCGCCACGCTGATCCAGCCGTCGGCGCAGCGGAAGGCCTGGAAGGGGACGATCGACGGGTGCGCGGACTCGCCGCGGCGCGGCACCTCGTGGCCGTGCGTGGCCGCCCAGGTGCCGAGATAGGTGAGCAGCGACTGGGCCACGCGCAGCAGCGAGACGTCCACGTCGCCGCCGACGCCGTCGCGGCGCGCGCGCCAGACCGCGGAGAGCAGCGTGAGGCCGAGCGCGTAGCCGGCGCTGTAGTCGACGAGCGACAGCCCGGACTTGGTCGGCGGCCCGTCGGGCTCGCCGGTCTGGCTCATCCAGCCCGCCATGGCCTGCAGCACATAGTCGTAGGCCGGCTGCGCGGCCCGCGGGCCGGTCATCCCGAAGCCGCTCAACGAAGCGCAGACGATCCGGGGATTCCGGTCGCGCAATCCGGCGTAGGTCAGGCCGAGCCTGGCCGGCTGGTCGCCGCGCAGGTTGCTCGCCACGGCGTCCACGTGCTCGACAAGGTCCTCGAAGACGCCCCGGCCCGCCTCCGTGCGCAGGTCGAGCGACACCGAGCGCTTGCCGCGGTTGAACGTCTCGAAGAACAGCGAGTCCTCGCCGGAGCGGAACGGCGGCACGTAGCGGCCGACGTCGCCGCCGGTGGCCGGGTCCTCGACCTTGATCACCGTCGCGCCCAGGTCGGCCAGCTGCAGCGTCCCCCACGGCCCGGCGCCGAACTGCTCGACCGCCACGATCTTGAGGTCGGCCAGCGGCGCGTCCATCAGTACGACCGCGGCAGGCCGAGCACGTGCTGGCCCACGTAGGCCTGCACGAGGTTGTTGGACACCGGCGCGACCGAGTACAGCCGCGTCTCGCGGAACTTGCGCTCGACGTCGTACTCCTGCGCGAAGCCGACGCCGCCGTGCGTGTCCACCGCGGCGTTGGCGGCGGCGAACGAGGCCTCGGAAGCCAGGAACTTCGCCATGTTCGCCTCCGCGCCGCACGGCTCGCCGCGTTCGTAGAGCCAGATCGCCTTCCAGCGCATCAGGCTCGCCGCCTCCAGCGCCATGTGCGCCCGGGCGAGCGGGAACTGCACGCCCTGGTTGGCGCCGATCGGGCGCCCGAACACCTCGCGCCCGCGCGCATACTCGACCGCGCGCTGCACGAGAAAGCGCCCGTCGCCGATGCACTCGGACGCGATCAGCATCCGCTCGGCGTTCATCCCGGTGAGGATGTAGCGAAACCCCTCGCCCGCCTCGCCGATCAGCGCATCCTCCGGCAGCTCCAGTCCGTCGAAGAACACCTCGTTGGTCGCGTGGTTCATCATCGTCGCGACGGGCTCGATCGTCAGCTGGCCGCCACGGTCGCGCATGTCCACCAGGAACACCGACAGCCCCTGCGTGCGCTTCGCCGGATGCTCCTCGGTCCGGGCCAGCAGGACCATCAGGTCCGACTGGCGCGCCCGCGAGGTCCACAGCTTCTGGCCGTCGACCACCCAGCCGGCGTCGGTGCGGCGCGCACGGGTCTTGATCGCGGTGGTGTCCGAGCCGGCGTCGGGCTCGGTCACCCCGAACGCCTGCAACCGCAGCCTCCCCGCGGCGATGTCCGGCAGCCAGCGCCGCTTCTGCGCCTCGCTGCCATGGCGCAGCAGCGTGCCCATCACGTACATCTGCGCGTGGCAGGCCGCCGGATTGCCCCCGCTGGCGGCGATCTCCTCCAGGATCACCGCCGCCGCGCTCAGCTCCAACCCCGCGCCGCCGTACTCCTCCGGGATCAGCGCGGCCAGCCAGCCGTGCTCGGTGAGCGTGCGCACGAACTCGTCCGGGTAGCGGTCCGGCTCCA
>JAICUS010000355.1 GCA_025935735.1 Solirubrobacteraceae bacterium
AGTGTGGGCCACTAAGATTAGCGAGTAGTTGCGCGCGCAATGTGATGCCGGACACACGCCGATTGCGCTAGGTTCACGGCTCATGGCCGTCCCCCGCCTGCGCGCACCCTCCGTCCAGCCCGGCGGGTCGTTGCGCCAGGCGGCCGGGCTCGCCTCCGACGAGATCGAGCTCTACCACCGCACGTACACGACGCTGCTGCGCTCGTCGGGCGAGACGCGGTTGCGGGTGCTCGAGCCCTCGCACGCGGCGATGCACTCCAGCCTGCACTCGCTGGCCCTCGCGCCCGAGGAGCCGGACCTCGGCGCGTTCCTGTATGCGCTCAAGCGGCTGCCGGTGCCCATCTGGCGGGCGAGCACGATCGTCATGGGCCAGGAGGCCGTGGCGTTCGAGCGCGCCGGGATCGGCCGCATCGAGGACTGGGAGCCGCTCGAGGCGCCCGCCCGGCGGCGGCGCTGGTACGACTCGGGGCGCGGCACGCTGGCGGTGCTGCTGGCGTCCACGTCCGACCTCGACGACGTCATCCCGACGCTCGTGGCCTACCAGCTCGAGTGGAACAAGCTGCACGCGCTGCTGCGCGGGGCGAGCCTGCCGGAGGCGGTCGAGCCCGAGGACCTGGCCGAGCACGTGGGCGGCGCGGCCGACGACTGGTCGCGCGTGCGCGACGGCTGGGCGGACGGGCTCACCGGCTTCGTGGCCGAGGCGCGCGAGCGGCGGCTGAACCTGCGCATCCGCATGCTCGGCGGCTCCCAGGCGGGCTACGCGCGGCTGACCCGCCGCTGGTGGGCGCCCGTCCGGGCCACGCTGACCGACCGCGGGCTCTCGGACCGGCCGATGTACTTCGTCTCCTCCAACACCCACTCGCTGGTGAACCTGGTCACCACCACCGCGGGCGCGCGCGAGCAGGAGATCCTCGACTTCGTCGTGGACCGCGGGCCCGACTACCTGGTGGAGGAGCTCGAGCGCTTCCGCGACGGGCGCACCGAGGGCTCGTGGGAGAACTTCCTCTACTACGGCGCGCGGCTGTTCTACGAGGCCCAGCCCGAGGACGGCCCGGTGTGGGAGCGCCGCCGCGCGCACGAGCGCGAGGTGGGCGTGACGCACCTGTCCTCGCGCACCGGCCTGCGCGTGTCGGCGCAGGTGGTGGAGCTGGACAAGCTCGACCCGGCGGGGCTGGACTCGCGGCTGGGTCCGATCGACCCCGAGCGCCTGGCCCGCTGCCCGGCGGTGGTGGTGAACATCGAGTATCCGCTCGGGCTGGCGGCCTACAACATCCTGCGCGAGATCGCCTCCGCGCACGACACGCTGCGCGGGGTCTATGTGCTCGGCAAGGCGGCGACGCTGAACGCCGACGTGGGCGACGTGCTGATCTCCGGCGTCATCCACGACGAGCACTCGGGCTCGACCTACTGGCTCGACAACGCGTTCTCCTTCGACGACATCGCGCCGTACCTGGTCTTCGGCTCGGGGCTGGACAACCAGCGCGCGGTGACGGTGAAGTCGACGTTCCTGCAGAACCGCGAGTACCTCGACTTCTACTACCGAGAGGCGTACACGGTGGTCGAGATGGAGGCCGGGCCGTTCTGCAACGCGGTCTACGAGATCGCCGACGCCGACCGCTACCCGTCCGGCGAGGCGGTCAACTTCGCCAAGCTGCCGATCGACCTCGGGATCATCCACTACGCCTCTGACACGCCGTACACGCAGGCGCGCACGCTCGGCGCCCGCGGGCTGTCCTACTACGGCATGGACTCCACCTACGCCTCCTCGGTGGCGATCCTGCGGCGGATCTTCTCCCTGGAAGGCATCTACGACGGCTGAGCCGCCCGCAGGGTGAGGATCACCACCTCGGGCGGGGCGAGGAAGCGGATCGGCAGCCCGCTCGTGCCCACGCCGTGCGTGACGTAGAGGTGGCGGCCGCCCTCGACGATGTGCCCGCGGGCGTAGCGCTCGCCGTAGCGGCTCGGCATCAGCGGCCGGCGCAGGAGCGGGATCGCCACCTGGCCGCCGTGGGTGTGGCCGGACAGAGTGAGCGAGACGCGGCCGGGGATGCGCGGGAACGTGTCCGGGTCGTGGCTGAGCACGATCATCGGCTCGCCGTGCGGGACCTGCGCGAGCGCCCGCGGGATGTCGGGCGCGCGGAAGCGCAGGTCGGCGAGGCCGACGATCCAGAACCCGCCGAGCTCGACGGCCTCGTCCTCGAGCACCGGGATGCCCTGGGCGTCGAGCGCCCGCCAGATGCGGTCGCCCGAGTGGCGCCAGTCGTGGTTGCCCATGACCGCGAAGGTCCCTTTCGGCGCGCGGAGCCGCCCGAGCTGCTCGGCCACCGCCTCGGGCGCGAGCCGGCGCCGCAGGATCTGGCTGGAGTCGAGATAGTCGCCGAGCAGCAGGTGGACGTCGGGCGCCTGGGCGTTGAGCGTGTCCGCCACCCGCGCGACCGCGTCCAGGCCGGCGTAGGGCACGCCCGCGTGGAGGTCTGACGCGATGCCGAGCCGGAGCCCGTCGAGGTGCTGCGGCCAGTGCGGCGGGTGCAGCTCGACCTGGCGCACGACGAGCCGCCGCGGCTCGACCCAGCCGGCATAGACGCCCAGCGCGGCGGTCGCGACGGCGCCGCCGGCGAGCGTCAGCCGCCGCACGCGACCTCGTCGCGCCGCCTCACGCGGTCACCTCCGCCCGGCGCGGCATCCCGCCCCGCGCGCCCTCGCGCGTCGTCGACCGGGCGGCGGCGGCGATGGCGAAGCGCGCGGCCTCGGCCAGCGGGCGCCCGGCGGCCAGCTCCGCGGCGAGCGCGCCGTTGAGCGCGTCGCCGGCGCCGGTGGTGTCGACGACGTCGACCTCCGGCGCGGGCAGACGCTCGGCGCCCTCGCCGTCGAGCAGCAGCGCGCCGGCGCCCCCGAGCGTGATCAGCACGGGCGCGCCGGTGCGCTCGCGCAGCGCGCGGGCGGCGGCCTCCGGATCCTCCTCGCCGGTGAGCTGCGCCGCCTCGGTGGCGTTGGGCGTGAGGATCGGCCGGGCCGCGAGCACGGCCTCGGGGATGGGGCGCGCGGGCGCGGGGTTGAGGATCGTCGTCCATCCGGCCGCCGCCGCGCCGGCGACCACGGCCGCGTCGGGTACCTCGAAGCCCAGCAGCAGCACGCCCTCGCCCTCCAGGCGCGGCACGTGCGCAGCGCCCAGCCGGCCGTTCGCGCCGGCGGCGATCGCGATCTGGTTCTCGCCGGCGGCATCCACCACGATCAGCGCCACCCCGGTCGCGGCGTCGTCCATCCGCACCACGCCGGAGACGTCGATCCCCTCGTCCCGGAGCTCGGCCACCGCGGCGTCGCCGAGCTCGTCCGCCCCGACCGCGCCGACCATCGCCACCCGCGCGCCCAGCCGCGCGGCGGCCACCGCCTGGTTGGCCCCCTTGCCGCCGCCATGGCGGGCGAAACGGCCGCCTGACACCGTCTCGCCGGGGCCGGGAAGCCGCTCGGTGACGACCACGAGGTCGGCGTTGATCGACCCGACGACGACGACCCGAGGCACCCGCCCAAAGATAAAGGGGTCAGACCCCTTTAGCTTGCGCACCTAAAGGGGTCTGACCCCTTTAGGTGGCGCCGGCCACGATGGCGGCGGCGGCGATGGCAGCGACCACGGTGAGGGCGGAGAGGGCGCGGAGCAGCCGCGGGCGCTCGGCCGGGTGGCGGGAGCTCTCGTACGCCACGGCGGCCGCGGCCACGAGGATCGCGCCGGCGACGCTGCCGACGAGCCGGCCGGCGTGCAGGAACAGCGCGCCGAGCACGGCCAGCGCGAGCGCCGAGCGCTGCCAGGCCAGCGCGGTCCGCTCGGTGTAGCCGCTGCTGCGCTCAGCCATGGACCGCGTCGACGATGACCAGCACCGCGATCGCCACGGCCATCACCGCCAGCCCGTAGGCCAGCACCCGCGGCGGCCCGGCCGGGAGCGGCCTGCCGAGCCGCATCGCCTCCTCGTTGGCCTCCCAGCGCCGGTAGCTGACCGCCGCCAGCCCGCCGCCGAGCGCGATCGGCGGCAGCGACACGCACAGCCGGATCGCCTCCGAGTCGAAGTGCAGCAATTGCGCCGCCGCCAGCCCGCCGCCCACCAGCGCGAGCGCCGTGCGATTCCAGGCCAGGTAGGTGCGCTCGTTGGCGAGCGTGAAGCGCGGATCGGGCTCCTCGCCTTCCATCCCGCTCAGAGCCTAAGGTGCGCGGCCGTGCTCCGTGTCCCCGTGGTCAACGCCCGCCGCCTCGCGGTGCGCAACCAGCGCCTCTCCGGCCCCCGCCGCCCGCGCACGGAGCTGCTCGAGACCTGCCACGCGCTGCGCTGCCTGCAGCTCGACCCGACGGCGGTCGTCGCCCGCTCGCACCTGCTGGTCCTCTTCTCCCGCCACGGCGCGTTCGACGAGCGCCGGCTCGAGCGCCTGGCCTACGGCGAGCGGCGGCTGTTCGAGTACTGGGCCCACGAGGCCTCGCTCGTGCTGGCCGAGGACCTGCCGCTGCACCGCTGGGAGATGCGCACCTGGCCGCGCGGCGACGGCGCCTGGGTGAAGCGGATCGTCGCCTGGGCCGACTCGCAGGCGGCCTTCCGCGCGCAGGTCCTCGCGCGGCTGGAGCAGGAGGGGCCGCTGCGTACGAGCGAGATCGAGGACACCGCGACCGAGCCCTGGGGCTCGGGCGGCTGGAGCAACGAGCGCAACGTCGCCCGCATGCTCGAGGTGCTGTGGGTGCGCGGGCAGGTGGGCGTCTCGCGGCGCGAGGGCGGCCAGCGGCTGTGGGACCTGATGGAGCGCTGCCTGCCGCCGGACGCGCCGGACGGCGAGCTGCCGGAGCCGGCGATGACGCGCCGGGCGGCCGAGTTCGCCATCCGCGCGCTCGGCGTCGCCCGCCCAGGCCACATCCGCGCCCACTTCACCCGCGGCCGCTACCCGGGGCTGGCGGACGCGCTGGCCGCGCTGCAGAAGGACGGCGCGATCGAGCGCGTCGCCGTCGACGGGCTGGGCGACGACTGGTGGGTCCACGCCGAGGACGCGGGCTTCCTCCAGGATCCCGGCGACTTCCGCCCGCGCACCGTCCTGCTCTCGCCGTTCGACAACCTCATCTGCGACCGCTCCCGCACCGAGCGGCTGTTCGGCTTCTCCCACCGCCTGGAGATCTACACGCCCCGGGCCAAGCGCCGCTGGGGCTACTTCGTCCTGCCGGTGCTCGACGGCGACCGGCTCGTCGCCCGCGCGGACCTGGCGCTCGACCGCAAGGCCGGCCGTCTCGTCGTCCACGCCGTCCACGCCGAGCCGCGCCTGCCCCGCGGCAAGCGCCTGCCGCGCGCCATCCGCCGCGAGCTCGAGCGCCTCGCCGCCTGGCGCGGGGCGAGCGAGATCGAGGTCCGCACCGCGCCCGACGCCTGGCGGCCCGTGCTCGCCGTCTAAGAGCAGCGGGAGGGCTTCTTCGCCCCCGGCGCCAGGCAGCTGGTGACGACCTTCGGCGGCTTGGAGCGCCGCAGCGTGAGCGTCTTGACCATGCCGACGAAGCCGCGCTTGGTCACGGTGGCGGTGATCACGGTGCCCACCGGCAGCCGCTTGCGCAGCCACGGCCTGAGCGTCACCGAGCCGGACGCGTTGTGCTTGGCGAACGTCACCGCCCGGCGCTTGCCCTTGACCTTGTGCGTCGGGCAGCCCCGGCCCCGGCACGTGGCCGTCACGGTCGAGCCCTTCGGGACCTCCTTGACGGCCAGCGCGGTGAACCGGGTGGTCTTGCGGCCCGCGGAGAACAAGAACGTGGCCGTGACGTTGATCCGGGGCTTCGGGACGATGACCGGCGCCAGCACCGTGTAGCTCCGCGTCAGCGAGGCCGCGTTGCCGGCGTTGTCGGTCGCCGTGACGGTGAACGCCTTGGTCCCGGGCGTGGCGGTGTCGAGCGGCGCGCCGGTGCCCACGGTGCCGGTGCAGGAGGCGATGCCCGAGCCGCCGGCCTCGTCGGCGCAGCTGAACACGGCGGCGACCTGCTGGCCCTGCGTGAGCGTCTCGCCGTCCGTGGGCGAGCCGATCGCGATGGCCGGCGCCGTCCGGTCGACCACGGTGATCGTCGCGGTGCCCGAGCGGGTGACGGCGGGCGCGCCGTCGGCGGCGGTCAGCGTCACGGGATACGCACCGGGCGCGGTTCCGGGCGGGACGGTCACGGTGGCGGAAACCGCCGGGGTCGCGCCGGCGGCGATGGCCAGCGTCGCGGGGACGGTGGGCCGCGGGCCGCCCGGCAGGCCGCTGGATGCGCTCAGGGCCAGCGTCTGCGCGCCGAAGCCCGCCCCGTCGCTGTAGCGGACGGGGAACGACACCGTCGCCGCCTGGCCGGGCGCGGCCGTCGCGCCCGTGCCGGCCAGGACGCGGAAGTCGCTCACGGCCCGGGCCCTGTCGAGCTGCGGGACGAGGTCCGCGGCCGGCGGCGAGTCGAAGCAGTCCGCGCCCA
>JAICUS010000437.1 GCA_025935735.1 Solirubrobacteraceae bacterium
GCCGGCGAACTGCTTGCTGGGTAAGGAGTGAGAGCCCTGGCCGCCGTGCGTGGATGTTCGTTTCGGTCCCACCCCCCTCGGGCACTGAACGTTCCCGGTCGGCAGTGATCGCTTCGCCAGCTGCAGCGTTCACTCTTGAGCGACCGCCGGGCTGACCACTCCCTACCCAGCCGCAGTTCGCCGGGGCAATGAGGCGCTACGCAGCCGCCGCCCAGCCCCGCTCGCCGGCCGCGAACCCGGCCAGCGCGTGCGCCACCTCGGCGTACACCTGCGCGTTCAGCCCCATCCCGATGTGCGACGCCCGCACCTCCACGCACTCGGCCGCCGGATCCAGGCAGGCCTGCCAGTCCACGATCCCGTCGGTCTTCGAGTACAGCGCCACGTAGCCCACCTCGGGCGGGAACGGGCCGGCGAGATCCTCGCGGAAGCGGCTGCAGCACTCGCCGCGCAGGCAGCGCCAGGTGAACATGCCCGGGACGCGGCCGCTCCCGAGCGCTCCCACCAGAGCCACCTGGGCGAGCACGAACGGGTGCACCGAGAGTTGCGAGACGGTGGGCGAGCCGAGCGTGACGATGCCGGAGACGAGGTCCGGCCGGCGGGCGGCCAGCGCGCGGGCGAAGACGCCGCCGCGGCTCTGGCCGATGATCGCCACCCGCTCCCCCGAGGCCTCGGCGAAGCCCTCCAGGCGGGCCTCCAGCCGCGTGCATGCCTCGGCGGAGCAGCCGATGTTGGCGCGGATGCCGGCGCGCCGGGTGTGGTAGCCGTTGGCGCGCAGCCAGTGGGTCATCGTGGCCAGCGAGCCGTCGCCGGCCATGAAGCCGGGGATCAGCAGGACCGGCCGGTCGTTCCCGTACGGCACCCCGCCGCCCCGCCAGACCGTGCTGCGCCGCAGCGCCGCCGCCTCGACGCCGGCGAGGCCTTCGCGGAAGAGCTGCGGAAGTGGGACTCCCACGTCCGTTTCATACCCGAAATCCGCTCTTTGCGACACCGCCGAAGGTGGAGTTGCGTTGTACGCTCGCGGCCATGCGTGCCGCCACCATCCGCGACGGCCGGATCGAGGTCGTCGAGCATCCCGATCCCGAGCCCCAGGACGGCCAGCTGCTGGTCCGCGTCCACGCGGCGGGCCTCAACGGCGCCGACATGCTCCAGCTCGCCGGCGGCTATCCCGCGCCGGCCGGGGCCCCGGAGGACATCCCCGGGCTGGAGCTGGCCGGCGAGGTGATCGCGCTCGGCCGCCGGGCCGGGCGCTTCGAGGTGGGCGACCGGGTGATGTCGCTGGTGTCCGGCGGCGGGCAGGCCGAGCTCGCCGTCGTGCACGAGCGCACCGCGATGCCCGTCCCCGAGGAGCTCGACTGGACCGCCGCCGGCGGCGTGCCCGAGGTCTTCACCACCGCCCACGACGCGCTCTTCACCCAGGCCGGCCTGACGGTGGGCGAGCGGCTGCTGGTCCACGGCGCGGCCGGCGGCGTCGGGACGGCCGCGGTGCAGCTGGGCGTGATGGCCGGCGCGCGCGTCACCGCGACCGTGCGCCACGAGGGCGCCCGCGAGCGGATCGCCGCGCTCGGCGTCAATGCCATCGCGCCGGAGGGGTTCAGCGCCGCGGGACCGTTCGACGTGATCCTCGAGCTGGTCGGCGCGATCAATCTGGACGAGAACCTCGACGCGCTCGCCACCGGCGGCCGGATCGCCGTGATCGGCCTCGGCGCCGGCGCGAAGACCGAGATCGACCTGCGCAAGCTGATGGGCAAGCGCGGCCGGATCCACGGCTCGACGCTGCGGGCGCGGGCGATCGAGGAGAAGGCGATCGCCGCCCGGCTCGTGGAGAAGATGGTGCTGCCCGGCTTCGCCTCGGGCGACCTGTCCGTCCCGGTGTGCGCGGCGTTTCCGCTGAAACAGGCCGCCGACGCCTACGAGCGCTTCAAGGCCGGCGCGAAGTTCGGCAAGGTGATCCTGGAGATCTAGTAAGGCGGGAAGTCCGACCACCACTCGCCGAGCACGCGGAACGCCCGCCAGAACGCCCGCTTGGCGCCCTCTTCGTCGAGCGACTGGTCGATGTCGGGCACGTACAGCGCCTCGATCGACGGCGTCAGCCGCTGGACGACCCCCGGCTCCTCGCGCACCTCGCGGGCGAGCGGCAGTGACAGGTCGTTGAGGCAGTCGAGCGCGTCCGGCCCCATCACCACCACGATCTTCGGCTGCACGATGGCGATCTCCTCGACCAGCCGGGCCACGCACTCGGGCGCGGCCAGCGAGGCGTCGGCCACGGGGCACTTGACGCACAGGGTCCCGTAGACCACCAGCGGGTCGATGTCCAGCCGCCGCAGCGACTTCATCAGCGCCGTCCCGGCGCGGCCGTAGAAGGCGACGCCCTCCTCGACCTCCGCGGGCGTCGGAGCGTGCTTGAGCAGCAGCACGTCGGCCTGCGGATGGCCGGACCCCAGCACCGGCATCAGGTTGCCGCGGGGGCAGCGGTCGCAGGACTGCAGGTCGCGGGTGAAGTGGTTGAGCTCGCGAATGGCCCGCTCGAGGTACTTCTCGCGGATCTCGTCATCAGTGGCCGGCATTCCGCCCACCGGGTTCACCCCGCCCCGTGCTTCTCCTTGCCCCTGCAAGTCAACTCCCGCCGCGTCCGGCGACCGCCCGGGCGACCTTGCGCCGCCGGGTCGCGCGGCGGGCGGCGGGCGGCGTCGCCCGGGTCTGCAGGAACTTCAGCGCCTGGACCTGCGCGTAGCGCAGCGAGGACGGGGTGCCGGTGATGTCCGCGTCGCGCAGCGACTCGAGGAACTCCTCGGGCCCGTCGAAGTCGCGCATCCGGATGCGGACCGAGCCCAGCCCCTTGGCCACGTGGCTGTCGGAGCCGGCGCCGCCGACGATCCGGTACTTGCCGGCGAACCGCACCGCCTCCTCGTTGAACGCGGGGATGGCGATGCGCGGGTTGAAGACCTCGATCGCGTCCACGTCGGCCACCACGTCGAGCATGTGCTCGTAGTCGGGCACCGAGTGCAGCCGGTCGAACGGGTGCGGGACGTAGACGAGCCCGCCCTGGCGGCGGATCTCGGCGATCGTCTCGGCCAGGGTCATCCCGCGTGGGATCTTCTCCTCGATGAACAGGCCGATGACCTCGCCCTGGTCGGCGGTCTTGACCTCCTCGCCCACGATCACCTTGACGCCGTAGTCGGCCGCCTTCGCCTGGGCGTCGAGCGCGCCGGAGATCTCGTTGTGGTCGGTCACCGCGATCGCGCCCAGCCCCATGTCGCGCGCGGTGGCCAGCAGGACGTCGACCGGCGTCGCGCAGTCGTTGGAGTGGTCGGTGTGCATGTGCAGGTCGACGTCGATCAGCTCGCGCGTGGCCAGCCGCGCCCGCACGTCCGGCTTGCCCGTGGGGTCGTGGCGCAGCGCGGCGAGCTCGGCGTAGATCGCCTCGACGTCGTCGGCCACCCGCGCCCACGAGAGGTCCGGGAGCTCGCGGGCGGCGAGTTGGGCGCGCAGCCCGTCGTCGCGCAGCACGCGCTCCAGCTGGGCGGCCAGCACGTCGACGTCGCCGGGCTCGAACAGCAGCCCGAGGTCGCCGTCGCGCAGCACCTCCTCGTAGACCGGCACGCGCGCGGCGACCGGCACCGCGCCGGAGCCCAGCGCCCGCACGAGCACGCCGGGCGCGGTGATCTGCCCGGCCGAGGCGGCCACGACCACACCCGCGCCGGCGAACGCCTCGTCCTCCTCGCCCACCACGTGCACGCGGGCGCGCAGGCTGGAGCGAAGCGTCGGGATCGCGCCCGTGCGCGAGTGCACGACCGCTTCCCAGTCGAGCTCCTCCGGCAGCCGCCGCAGCGCGCGCAGGAACAGCCGCAGGGCGGAGCGCTCCTCGCGGTCGGAGAAGACGATCCGCACCGGGCCGTCCCGCGGCGCACGCGGCTCGGCCGCCGTGCCCGGGGAGAGCAGCCGGTACGTGGCGGGGAAGTAGCGCTCGAGCAGCTCGGCCGTGGCCCGGTAGCTGGCCGTGCGGGCGTCCAGGCGGCCGAAGAACAGCTCCACGAAGCGCCGCGCGACCTGCGTGGAGAGCACCCGCTCGGCCGGCGCGTGGAACGAGCCGACGTTCAGCGCCCGCGAGTGCCGCAGAGCGACCGAGCCCGCGCTGCCCGGCCACGGCTCGTGCACGTGCACGAAGTCGAGCGGCGCGACCGCCAGCGCCTCCTCGATCGTCCGCGCGATGTCCACCGGCGGCGACGGGCTGGCCCCGCGCCGCTTCAGAGGCAGCAGCTCCCCGACCCCGAGCACCCGCACGCCGCCGTCGGCGTCGAACAGCGAGCTCCCGCGCGCCGCCCGTATCGCCTTGCGCGACTCCCGCACCAGCTGCGGCGAGCGCGACGGCGCCAGCAGCAGGACCCGGTGCCCCCGCTCCGCCAGCTCCCGCGACACCTCCGCCGCGAACGTCCCGACCTCGTGCGCATCCTCCAGGGGATGCGGCGCGACCTGCGCGATGGCGAACCGCTCCGGCACCGCGGGCCAGCATATCGGCGGCGGTGGGGGCCGACCCACCGCCGCCGGAAGGGCTACTCCGGGATCGGGTCGGCCTGCTTGACCGGGCGCTCGCGGGCCTCGCGGGCCGCGCGCTCGGTGTTCCCGTGCGCGGCGATGAACTCCTCGGTCGCCCGGCGCGCCTCGTCGTCGGGGCGCTGGTGCATCGGCGACTTCATGAGGTAGGACGACGGGCCGTCGAGCTGGCCGCCGAGGCCGTGGTTCAGGGCCAGCTTGCAGCAGCGCACGGCGTCGGTGACGATGCCGGCCGAGTTCGGCGAGTCCCAGACCTCGAGCTTGAGCTCGGCGGTCAGCGGCACGCCGCCGAACGCGGCGCCCTCGAGCCGGATGTGGGCCCACTTGCGGTCCTCGAGCCAGGGCACGTAGTCCGACGGGCCGACGTGGACGTCGTGGGCCGGCATCTCGTGGTCGACGATCGAGGTGACCGCGTTGGTCTTGGAGATCTTCTTGGACTCCAGCCGCTCGCGCTCGAGCATGTTGTAGAAGTCCATGTTCCCGCCGACGTTGAGCTGCGAGGTGCGCTGCAGCTCGACGCCCCGCTCGCCGAACAGGCGGGCGAGCTGGCGGTGGACGATCGTCGCGCCGACCTGGGACTTGATGTCGTCGCCGACGATCGGCAGCCCGGCCTTGCGGAAGCGGTTGTTCCAGTACTGCTCGCGGGCGATGAACACCGGGATGCAGTTCACGAACGCGCAGCCGGCCTCGAGGATCTGCTCGACGTACCACTTGGTCGCCTGCTCGGAGCCGACGGGCAGATACGAGACCAC
>JAICUS010000667.1 GCA_025935735.1 Solirubrobacteraceae bacterium
CGACCTGATCCTGCGCCTGATCGAGCACGAGGTGCCGCGCTACGGCCTGGTCCACCTGCTCGACCTACCGGAGGAGCGGTTGGAGATCATCGAGCTCGTGGTCTCCGACGACGCGCCCGCCGCGGGCCGGCCGATCGCCCCGATGGGGCTGCCCGACGGGGCGCTGGTCATCTCCGTGCTGCGCGGCGGCTCGGGCTTCGTGCCCAAGGCCGACACGGTGGTCGAGGCGGGCGACGAGGTGCTCGTCGTGCTCGACCCCGGCATCGAGGAGGACATCACCGCGCAATTTGTGGGCGAGAACGGGCGCGGATAAGGCGCCGTTCCCGTACCATCAGCGGCACGTGAACACTCGCCGTCGCTGCGGGCGCCACGCGCGCCCGGCCTGCGAACAAGGGGCACCCCTCCGCCCTGGGCCCAGTGGGCATAAGGCGACGCGAGCGGCAGGCGGTCCGTCCTAAGGGGCGGGCCGCCGTCCGCCGCTAGGCGGTATGCCTCTCAAACGCATAGCTCGAGTGGTCGTCCGCCGGGCGCTGCTGGCGCGGCTCGGGCGGCTCGCCCCGCAGCAGCCAGCCGCCGTCGGGCCGGCGCTCCACCTCGCCGCGGGCGATGAGCTGCCCGAGCGCGGTGGTGACCGACGGTCGGCGGGCGCCGACCATGCCGGCCAGCGTGCGGTGGGGGAGGCGCAGGGAGACGACGACGCCGCCGGGCGCCACGCGGCCCCAGCGCTCGGCCAGGCACCACAGCAGCGCCAGCAGCCGGTCGTCCACCCGGGTCAGGTGCCCGATCGCCTGCATGACCACGAGCCGCTCGGCGCGCCGCGCGGCGCGCTCCACGAGCGAGGCGAAGATCTCCGGCCACTGCGCGGCCCGCACGGCCAGCGCCTGGTCGATCACCGCGAGGCGGACGCCGGTGAGCGCGTTCCACTCGACGCTGCGCGGCAGCAGCACCTCGGCGTCGCTGTCGTCCCAGGCGCGCAGCAGGTCGCCCGGGCCGAGCAGCTCGGCGCAGGGATGGTCGCCCACGATCGCCTCGCGCACGAGCAGCCCGTCGAGCACGAGCAGCCCGATCGGGCTCGTCCCGGCCGACAGCGCCCGCGAGGGCGACCACGTCCCGCGCGGGACCTCGATGGTGCGCACGAACAGCCGCTGGCTGACCTCGCGTATCCGCCGAGGATCGAGCCCCCGGGCGAGCTCGGGGTCTGCGTCGAGAAGCTGAACGGAGCCATTCCCGGCTTCTGGCATCAAGCGGTCCCTCGGGGGTAGGGTCAGCGGCATGGGCACCCCCTGCCCATCCGAGGCGCCCCACCCGGCAATGTAGCGCCCGCCAACCTCCGGTGGAAGGGCGACGGACCGCCCGGTCCGGGAGGCGCGGCCTATACTGCCCGCCTGCACCGTTGCCGGGTGGTGTAATTGGCAGCACGCCAGATTCTGGCTCTGGTAGTTGGGGTTCGAGTCCCTGCCCGGCAGCTGTCGCGGTGATCCGCCGCGAAGTGGGCGCCGTTCCCGGACAACGCCCGGGCCTACATGCGCCGGTTCTACGCGCTGCTGAAGGCGTCCGAGGGCGCGCGGTTCGATCCGGCGCGGGCCGCCGAGCTCGAGGTCGAGTGGTGGCGCGCGCACCGCGAGGGCCGGCGAACGGCTGGCTGGGTGCGGAAGCAGGGGCCGAGCCGCCGTCGAGGATGATCGTTCCGGTGGCGCCGGCGGCAGTGGTGTGCTGGGCTTGTCCCGGATAGCGGTACAAGGCTGGCACGCGGACCGCTGGGCGGAGCCGCTCGTGGTCGCACGTGATCGATTCCTCCGCGCACGCCTGGCTCTCGCGCACACCCGACCCTTGCGGCCGACCCAAGGCCGACCGCTTCCCTATCCAGCCGCAGTTCGCCGGGCCTGCCCCCGCGGCATCACGGTCAGGCCGCGGCCTGCTCCCGCCAGTCCTGATGCAGCCGCCAGTAGGCGCCCTCGGCAGCCAGCAGCTCCTCGTGGGTGCCCTGCTCGACCACGCGGCCGTGCTCGAGCACGACGATCTGGCCGGCACGCTCGATGGTGGACAACCGGTGGGCGATGACGATCGCCGTGCGGCCGGCCAGCAGGCGGCGCAGGCCGGCCTCGATGCGGCCCTCGGTGTGGACGTCGACGTTGGAGGTGGCCTCGTCGAGCACGAGGATGCGGGGGTCGGCGACCAGCGCGCGGGCGAACGCGACGAGCTGGCGCTGGCCGGCCGAGAGCTGGACGCCGCGCTCGCCGACCGGGGTGTCGTAGCCGTCCGGGAAGGCGGCGATGAAGTCGTCGGCGCCGACGGCGTGGGCGGCGGCGCGCACCTCGTCCAGCGTGGCGCCCGGGCGGCCGAAGGAGATGTTCTCGCGGATCGAGCCGCTGAACAGGAACGCCTCCTGGGGCACGATCCCCATCTGCGAGCGCAGCGACTGCGCGGTGACCGTGCGCAGGTCGTGGCCGTCGATCAGCACGCGGCCCTCCGTCGGGTCGTAGAAGCGGGCCACGAGCTTGGCCAGCGTCGACTTGCCCGCGCCGGTCGTGCCCACGAGCGCCACGGTCTGCCCGGGCGGGACGTGCAGCGACACGCCGGTCAGGGCGTTGGCGGCGCCGTAGGAGAACGTCACGTCGTCGAGCACGATGTCCCCGCGGATCCGCGGCAGCTCGGAGGCGTCCGGCGCGTCGACCAGGTCCGGCTCCTCGTCGAGCAGCTCGAAGATCTTGTCCAGCGCGGCCATGCCGGCCTGGTAGGTCGTGTAGAGCTGCGAGAGCTGCTGGATCGGATCGAAGAAGTTGTTCAGCGCGGCCAGGAAGCCGACCAGCACGCCGATCGTGATGTCGCCGTTCAGCGCCTGGGTGCCGCCGTAGAGCAGGATGCCGGTGGTCGCGACCGCCGAGAGCATCTCCACGCCGGGGAAGTAGGCGGCGTTGAGGTTGACGGTCGTCATGTTCGCCTGCCGGTTCTCCTCGTTGAGATCGGCGAAGCGGTCCAGGTGCCGGCGCTCCTGCCCGAAGGTACGCACGACGCGGATGCCCGACAG
>JAICUS010000696.1 GCA_025935735.1 Solirubrobacteraceae bacterium
AGCGCCGCTCGGTGTTCAGCCTGGACACGTTCGGCGACCGCACGTTCGTCGTCACGTCGTTGATGTCCGTGGCGGCGATCGTGTTCGCCACCGAGCTGCGGTTCTTCCAGCGCATCCTCGACACGGTCGAGCTGAGCGGGCGCCAGTGGCTGATCTGCATCGCCGGCGGACTGCTCGTGCTGACGGTCTCCGAGGTATGGAAGCTGGTGCTGCGCCGCCGGGACCGCGAGACGAAGCCGGCGGCCGCGCCCGCGGTGCAGGCGACCAGCATCTGGCTGTGAGCCGGCGCGACCGCCACGACCGGCTCGTGCCCCCGCTCGCCACGCAGCTGGTCGTGCCGGAGACGCGGCTGCGGACCGTCGAGCGGCCGGCGCTGCTCGAGCGGCTCGAGGCGGGCGCGGCCGGGCCGGTCACGCTGGTCTGTGCGCCCGCCGGCAGCGGCAAGACCACGCTGGTGGCCGCGGCCGCGCGTGCCTGCGCCGATCCCGTCGCCTGGGTCTCGCTCGAGCCCACCGACGACGATCCGCACCGGCTCTGGACCGCGGTGCGGTGCGCGCTGGAGCTGGCCGGCCGCCCCGCGGCCGGCCTGCCCGAGCCCGAGGGCGAGTACTTCACGACGCGGCTGGTCAACGCGCTCGCCGACCTGCCCGGACGCGCGGTGCTGGTCCTGGACGACGTGCACGTGCTGCGCTCGCGCGACTGCCTGGCCCAGCTGGCGTTCCTCGTCCTGCACGCGCCCGGCACGCTGCGCCTGGTGCTCGTCGCCCGCAGCGACCCTGAGCTGCCCCTGCACGTCCTGCGCGTGCGCGGCGGCCTGCTCGAGCTGCGCGCGGCCGACCTGGCGTTCACCCGCGAGGAGGCGGCCGCGCTGCTGCGCACGCACGGGGTCTCGCTGCCCGACGAGCTGGTGGCGGCGCTGCACGCCCGCACGGAGGGCTGGGCGGCCGGGTTGCGGCTCGCCGCGCTCGGCCTGCAGGACCACGCCGACCCGGAGCGCTTCGTCGCCGAGCTGGCCGGCGACGACCGCGTCGTCGGCGACTACCTGCTGGCCGAGGTGCTCTCGCGCCTGCCCACGCGCGCCTTCCTGCTTCGCACCGCCGTGGTGGATCGCCTGTGCGGCAGCCTCGCCGACGCGCTGACCGGCCGGCACGACGGCGCGGAGACCCTGGCCGAGCTGAGCCGGACGAACGGATTCGTGATCCCCGTCGACGTGCGCGGCGAGTGGTTCCGCTACCACACCCTGTTCGCCGGGCTGCTGCGCGCCCGGGCCCAGCGCGAGCTGGCCGGCGAGCTGCCGGAGCTGCACGCCCGGGCGGCGCGCTGGTACGCCGCGCGCGGTGCCGGCGTCGACGCCATGCGCCATGCCATCGCCGCCGGCGCCTGGGGGCAGGCGGCGGAGATGGTGGCCGCGCAGTGGTTCGCGCTGCACGTGTCCGGCGACGGCGAGGCCGTCCGCCGGCTGGCGGGCGGACTGCCCCTCGCAGCGCTGGGCGCCGACGCGTCGGCGGCGCTGGCCTTCCTGGCGTTGGACGCCGCCGACGCGGACGCTGCCGCCCGCCACTGCGCGGACGCCCGCGTGGCCGCGCGCGAGCTGCCGCCCGCGCGCACGCGCCGCTTCTTGGCGACGATGGGGTTCGTCGGGCTGGCGCAGGCGCGCGCGCGGGGCGATCTGGCGGCCGCGGACGCCGCCGCCGAGGCGCTGCTGCGAGAGCCCGTCGCCGGCCAGCCGGGCCGCGAGGCCGTCGTGCGGCTGATGCTCGGCCAGACCGCCCGCTGGGCGCGCGAGCTCGGGCGGGCGCGCGAGGAGGCCGAGCGGGCCTTCGTGCTCGCCCAATGCGACGGCCTGGACTGCCTGGCCGCCGCGGCGCTGAGCGACCTGGCGCTGGCGGCGGCCGCGGAGGATCCCGCGGCCGCGGCCGGCCACGCGGAGCAGGCCATCGCGCTCTGGCGCCGCGGTGCGCGCGCACGAGGTCGCGCCGGCCCGGCACAGCTCGCGGGCGCCCACGTCGCGCTGGCGGTCGCGGCGTTCGCCGAGCTGCGCAGCGCCGACGCCGCCGCGCACCTGGAGCGCGCCGCCGTGGGCCGCCGCGACCTCGAGCTGGTGGTGGCCGAGCTCACCGCCGACGTCCGCGGCGCGCTGGACGGACCCGCCGAGGGCCTGCGCGCGTTCGAAGCCCGCGATTCAGCGCGTCGCCGCGGCCCTCGCCCGCCGCACGAGCCGGCGGCGTGGGCGGCGGCCCGGGCGCGGCTGCTCGTGGCCGCGGGGGCGCTCGACGACGCCGAGGCCGCGCTCGCCCCGGTTCGCGGTGCGGCCTGGCCGGCGCTGGCCCTCGCCGAGGCGCAGCTGCTGCTGGCCCGCGGCCGGCCGGAGGAGGCGGCGGAGGCCCTGGACGCCGCCGCAGCCGCTCCCGACCCGGGCAGGGCGCACGTCGTCCAGTACCGCGTGCTCCAAGCGGTGGCCGCCGGCGACGCGGCCGGCGCCGGGCGCGCGCTGGAGGCGGCGCTGGCCGCGGCCGAGGCGACGCGGCAACTGCGGCCGTTCGTGGCGGTCGGCCGCCGCATGGAGGATCTGCTGCGCGACCGCATCCGGCAGGGCACCGCGCACCGCGCGCTCGTGGACGAGCTGCTCGACGTGCTGGGCGACCGGCATCGGGCGCCGCGCTCCAGCGCGCCGCTGCTCGAGCCGCTGAGCGGGCGCGAGGAGACGATCCTCCGTTACCTGCCGACCACGCTGTCCAACCGCGAGATCGCCTCGGAGCTCTTCGTCACGACCAACACGGTCAAGTCGCACCTGCGCAGCATCTACCGCAAGCTGGACG
>JAICUS010000157.1 GCA_025935735.1 Solirubrobacteraceae bacterium
CCGTCGGCGTCGTAGTGGTAGTCGTAGGTGTGCGCGGCGCCGTCGACGGTCTCCACCCGGCGGGCGATCGTGCCGTCGCCGGCGTAGCTGAGCTCGAGCCGGTAGCGCTGGCTGGCGCCGACCTTGAGCGTGCGGGTCTTCGGCCGGCCCTGGCCGTCGCGCTCGAGCGTCTCCTCCAGGCCCGCGCCGGTGATCGCGCTCGCCGCGCCACCGGGGCCGCCGCGGGCGATCGTGAACGGGCCGTCGCCGGTCATCCGCCCGTCCTTGTCGCGGGCGATCGCGCTCGTGACCGTCTGGGCGCCGCTGACCAGCTTGGAGGAGGTCAGCCAGCCGCTGTCGTCGTAGCCGAACGTGTACGCACCCTGGGCGGTGCCGGTCAGGGTGATCCCGGTGGTCTGCGCGCCGTCGAAGGCGAGCGCGTCGCCCTCGGCCGCGCCGCCGCCGGAAGGCGTCCAGGTCATGGACGACGGCCGGTCGAACGCGCCGTCGTACGTGTAGGCGACGGCGGCGTCGTGCCAGCTCGCACCGGTGGCCCGGCCGCCCGCCTGCTCGTAGGCGAACGTCGTCGCGCCCTCGGCGGTCAGCTGCCCGTCGGCGTTGTGGGAGCGCGCGAACGCCGCGCCCGCCGCCGGCGCGTAGGCCGACAGCGCGCCGCGGGCGTCGCGGCCGAGGCCGTGGCGGTGCCCGTCCGGCGTGATGACCGCCGTGCGGGCGCCCTCGGCGTCGAACTCGTAGCGCTCGGTGCCACCGCCCGGGCGCTTGATCGCCACGACCCGGCCGGCGTCGTCGTAGGTGAACTCGGTCCGGTGGCCGGCGGCGTCGATCCGGGCGGCCACGCGGCCGTGGGCGTCCGGCTCGAAGCGGTAGGACTCGTCGCCCTGGGCGACCCGCCGCAGGAAGCCGTCGTCGTCGTACTCGTAGGCGATCGGGTCCAGGCCGGCGCCCTGATCGACCCGGACCGCGCGGTCGCGCGCGTCGTAGGTCGTCGCCGTGACTCGGCCCTCCGGGGTGGTGGTCGTCTCGCGGCGCGCGGCGGCGTCGTAGGCGACCACCGTCGGATGCCCGTTGGTGGTGTAGGTGTCCGTGATCGACTGCACCGACAGCGGGTCGGCCACGTCGGCCAGGTCGACCTCGCGCCTGCCGGTGGTCGTCCGGGTGCGGCCGGACGGCGAGTGCACCACGATCGACGTGGTCACGGGGACATAGAAGCCCCAGCGCGGGTCCGGCCCCTGGGTGAAGTCCACCGTCTGGCCGTCCGGGGACGACAGGTGGCTCACGCCGTCGATGCCCACCGACGACACCGTCTTGGCGCCCGACGGCGACGTGGTCTCCAGGTAGCCGTCGCCATCGGCGCGGTTGCCGGTCTCCCAGGTCGTCTTGCGGCCCTCGGGGCTGGTGAGCGTGACGGCGTAGCCGTTCGGGAGCTCCTTGCGCGAGAGCGTCTGCGCCTTGCCGGTCGGGTCCTCGTCGCGGATCAGCCGCCCGTCCTCGTCATAGGCGAACGCGTGGTGGCCGCCGCGGCGGTCGACCAGCTCGGACAGCCGGCCGGTGTCGTTGTAGCCCAGGTGCGTGCTCTTGCCCGCCGGGTCCTCGACGTCGATCAAGTGGTCGCCCTCGACGTCCAGTGCCGTGCGCTGGCCGCCGGGGGCGACGATCGCCGTGGCCCGGCCGCCGCCGGCGCGCTCGATCCGGGTGACCCGGCCGTTCGCGTCGGTCAGGCTCTCCAGCCGGCCCGCGTCGTCGTAGGCGAAGCGCCAGAGCACCGCGCCGCTGAGGCCGTCGACCGTGCGCAGGTGGCGGCCCAGCTGGTTGAAGAAGTACACCTCGCGGCCGTCCTTGGACGGGATGGCCAGCTCGCCGTCGCGGTTGACGGGGAACTGCCGGGAGATGCTGTTCAGGCCGGCCACCGACGCGACGTACATCGAGCCGTCCGGGGCCACGTCCAGGCCGGCCGCGCCGGGGAAGTGGACGCTGCCCGAGGCGACGCGGTGCGCGCCCGTGGCGCCGTCCGGCCCGCCGCCGGCCACCGTGACGATCGTGCCGTCGAGCTCGACGCGCCGGATGCGGTCGAAGTCGGTGAGGTAGAGGCTGCCGTCGGCGCCGATCGCGAGCCCCTGCGGGTTGCCGATGTTGGCGTCGGTGGCGGCGCCGCCGTCGCCGTTGTCGTCCTCGCGGTAGTGGCCGCCGGCGACCGTGGTCACGGTGCCGTCGGGCGCGAGCCGGCGCACGCGGCCGCCACGGCCGTCGTCGCCGAAGTAGATCGAGCCGTCGTCCGCGGCCTCCACGGCCTGCGGCTCCCACAGGTGCGCCCGCGTGCCGGGGATGCCGTCGGCGTAGCCGCCGTCGTCGTCGGCCCCGCCGCCGGCCACGGTGCGGATCGTCCCGCTCGCGTCGACCGCGCGGATGCGCGCGTTGCGGTAGTCGGCGATGTACAGCGTCCCGTCGGGCCCGACCGCGAGGTCGAGCGGGGTCATGGCCGCGTCGGTCGCCGGGCCGCCGTCGCCCAGCGTGCCGCAGAAGCAGCCGGCGACACGGCGGATGTGGCCGCTCGGATCGACCTTGTAGACGACGCCCTGCTGCAGGCCCCAGTCGATCAGGTAGTCGGCCACGTAGAAGCTGCCGTCGGGCGCGAGCGCGACGGACATCGGCCGGCTGAAGCTGAAGCTCGTGGCGAGCGGGTCGTCGCTCGGCGCCAGGCGCGTGCGGCAGTTCTCGCAGCCCCCGCCGCCGCCGGTGGAGCCGGCCATGACCGTGCCGTGGCCGTCCTTGTCGAAGCGGATCACCTGGTCGGTGGCCGCGTTGGCCACCCACACGCTGCCGTCGGGAGCGACGTCGGCATCGCGCGGGTCGCCCGCGTCGCCGGTGCCGGCGAGCGTGTCGAGCACCGGGTCGGCCGACACCTGGAGGCCGTCGCCGCGGTAGAGCGTGCGCATGCGCGCGTCATAGGCGTGGTGAACGCTGAGCTCCCAGCCGCCCAGGCCGGTGCCGCGGGCGTCGAGCGAGCCGAGCGCGACGCCGAACTCGTCGTGCACGATCCGCAGGCTCACGTACTTGGAGCCCTCGACGCGCGGGTTGCCGATCGTGTCCTCGGGCGTGTTGGAGAACTTGCCGAACGCCTCGTTGAACCCGGACACGTTGGCGTAGCGCTGCAGGCCGTAGACGTAGCCGATCTTGATCGTGACCGGCACCCGGCCCTGGACCTCGCGGCCGTAGGCGTCCTTGCGGTCCCACACGTACTCGTAGACGAGGTCCTTCTTGGGCGCGAAGGTCTTGGTCTCCTCGCGGCCGGCGATGTCGACCTGCAGGCGCACGGCCTCCAGGCTCGCCGGGATGCTGTGGCCGGTCAGCGGGATCTCCATCGAGCGGTCGGTCCGGCGGTCCGAGCGGCGCGTGTCGTAGCGCAGCCTCAGCGGCGTACCGGTCACCGGCAGCTCCTCGGCCAGCGTCTGGCCCTGGCAGCCGATGATCGAGCCGGTCTTGTTGCAGTCGCTCTGATGGCGGTTCGTGGGGAGGTCGCCGCGCGGCTCCGGGACGCGCGGCGGCTCGGCGTCCGGCGGCGGCGCGTAGGGCCAGTTGTGGTCCCACGGCGTGAAGTGGGTCATCGGGACGCGCCAGAGCTCGTCGCCCACCTGCCGGGTGGCGGCCAGCCGGGCGCGCTCGGCGTCGTCGATCCCGAGGCCGTCGTCGGCCTGGCCGTCGCCGTCGGTATCGAGGAGCGCCTTGCCGTCCTGGACGGCGACGATCTTGACGACGCGGCCGTTCGGGGCGGCCTTCCACTCGCCGGCGGCGCGGTCGTAGTAGCCCGTCGGGACGGCGCCGCCGACCGGGAAGTGCAGGAAGTTGTCGACGTAGTTGACCACCGGGCGGTCGAAGCGCACCTCGGTGGCGCCGGCGGCCACGGCCTGGTCGACCGACAGCTCGACGGCGTAGGTGTAGGCCGAGCTGGGCGGCAGCGAGCCGGGCATCGCCTGGAGGCCGTCCGGGCCGGCGGTGAACTCGGTGGCGCGGACGTCGAGGGTGGAGAGCGGCCGGGTGGTGCCGTCCGGCAGCACCATCGCCGCCTTGGTGCCGGCCGGGAAGACGACGCTCGCCTGGCGGGTGCCGTCGGCGTCGGTGACCGGCGAGCCCGTCGCCACCTGGGCGGTGCCGCCGGCCAGGTTCACGCGGGTGACCCGCGCGTCGTAGGCCAGCATGATGACGTCGTCGGCGATGGCGAAGTCCTGCCAGGGCGCGGTCACCTCGCGCTGGGCGGTGATGTAGCCGTCCTTGGCGAAGGTCAGGGTGGTCGGGCCGCCGCCGTTGACGGCCAGGTCATAGCCGCCGTCGGCGCGGGTGACGGTCTGCCCGAGCTCGGGGTGATCGAGCACCGTGACGGTCACGCCGCCGAGGCCGTGGCCGTCCTTGGCGTGCACGGTGCCGCGCAGCACGGCCACGCGGGCGGCCTTGATCGTCCCCGGCGCAACGCCGGTCTGCACCTTGCCCGGGCCCTCGTAGAGGAACGACACCGAGTCGCCGAAGCCGGTCGGGACGCCCTGGGGCAGCGGATCGGGATCCGGCTCGGAGCCGCCGCCGCCGGGCGTCGCGGTCGGAACGGGCGTGGCCGTCGGCCCGGGCTGGGGTGACGGCTGCGGAGACGGCTGCGGGGTGGGTGGGGACGGATACTGCGGGAGCGGGCGGGCGGTGACGGCGAGCGTGCCGCGCAGGACCTTGCAGCGCGGGGCGCAGACGACCAGGTGGTAGCGGCCGGCCCGCACGGACGCGGGGACGGCGAGCTTCGCCTTGACCGTGCGCGAGCGGTGCGCGGCCAGCCGCGGTACGCGGACCTTGCCGGCCAGCGCGACGTCGCGTGCACCGCGCCGGCGGTCGGCGGAGAGCAGCACGCGCAGCTTCGCGGGCCTGGCGGCCCGGCGCGCCGTGTTGCGGACGGTCACCTTCAGCGCCAGCTTCGCGCCGGCGGCGACGCTGCGCGGAGCGGACACGCCGCGGACGGTCAGGCCGGACGGGCTCTTGGCGCCCGCGGCCGCGGGCGCCAGCAGCGTCAGGACACTCAGGATCAGGGAAAGCCGGAGGACATACGAGGGCATGCCGGCACCCTCGCCCGCCGAGCTTGACGCGACATTGCCGGAAGGTTGCCGTCAGGCGCTCCAGAGCACCGGAAAGAGGTCGTGGGCGAGCGGGTCGCCCGCTGCGAGGGCGCCGTCGACCTCCGGGAACGGCGGGCTGGTGCGGTGCGGCCGCGGCGCCCAGCGCACGTCGTCGCCCACCAGCCGCAGCGAGAACGCGCGGCGGCGCGTGGGCGACCCGGCCGCCGCGTGCAGCGTGAGCATGTTGAACGCCACGGCGTCGCCCGGCTCCATCGCCCAGCCGACGATCGGCCAGGCGTCGCGGTCGGCGTCGATGTCCGGGACCTCCTCCAGCGCGCCCTCGTCGAACACCATCGCCGTGCCCTTGACGAACGAGCGCGGCATGTACCAGCGGCCCTCGGCGTGCGAGCCGGCCACGAACTCGGGCGCGCTGGGCCGCGCCACCGGGTCGAGCGGGATCCAGAACGAGATCGTCTGCGCGCCGTCGATCGGGTAGTAGGGCTGGTCCTGGTGCCACGGGCTGCGGTCCAGCGTCCCGGCCTCCTTGACCAGCAGGTGGTCGTGGAAGAGCCGCACCTCCCGCGAGCGCATCAGCGCGGCGGCCGCGGCGGGCAGCGGCGAGGCGGCGATCGCCTCGGCGTACTCGGGGATGCGCTGCCAGTTGCGGAAGTCCTCGACGAACGCGCCCGGCTTGCCGGGCTCGGTGGCGTTCATGCCGAGCGGGCTCAGCTCGCGCAGGTTGCGCTCCACCCCGGCCTCGAGCCGGGCGAGCGCCCCGGCGCCGAGCACCTGGCGCAGGATGACGACGCCGTCGCGCTGGAACGCGTCCACGACGTCGGGGGACACCGCTGATTCCGGTACACTCGTGGTCATGTTTTGGCACGATAGTGGACCATTGCCGTGACGTCAAGCGCGCTCGCCGCCCTGCACCCCGTGCGCGAGCGCGGCGTGGCCGACGACGTGGCGCTGCAGCTCGTCGAGCTCATCCGCGGCGGCGTGCTCGCCGAGGGCGACCGTCTCCCCGCCGAGCGCGAGCTGGCCGAGCGCCTGCAGGTGGCGCGGGCGAGCGTCCGCGCCGCCGTCGCCTCGCTGCAGGACGCGGGCGTGCTGCGGACCGGCACCGGGCGCCAGGGCACGACGGTGGCCACGAGCTGGGTGCCCGAGGCCGTGGCCGCCGGGCCGGCGCCCGACCCGGAGCGCTTCCGCGCGCTGCTGGAGGCCCGCCGGGTGCTCGAGCCCGCGCTGGCCCGCTACGCCGGCGCCCGCGCCGACCACGCCGGGCTGGACCGCCTGGCGCAAGCGGTGGAAGACCAGCGCCGCTGGGGCGACGACCGCCCCCGGGCGGTGCAGGCCGAGGGCCGCTTCCACCGGCTGATGTGGCGGCTGGCCGCCAACCCGCCGCTCGAGCACGCGATGCGCGACGTCTACGTCGAGCTCGAGGCGGTGCTCGACATGGCGATGCGCACCCACGACGACACCGGCCGCTCGCTGGCCGTGCACGAGACGACCCTGGCCGCGCTGCGCGACGGCGACCGGCGGCGCATCGACGCCGCCATGGACGAGCACCTCGGGCTGATGGAGGCCATCTACGCCGAGGTGACCGGCCGCCGCTTCCGGTAGGGTCGACCCCCAGGGTTCTCGAGGAGGGGGTTTCTCGATGCGCAGTCCTGTCAAAGCGGCGCTCGCCGCGCTGGTCGCCTTGGCCGCCGCGGCGCCGCCGGCCCACGCGGCGATCCCCCCGACCGGCGTCGGCAGCGCCGCGGTCGTGCCGATCCAGGTGACCGGCCCGCCGGCCAACCGGTTCGACCTGGTGATCGCCGGCGACGGCTACACCGCGGACGAGCAGGACAAGTTCATGGCCCAGGTCGACAAGCAGCTCAACATCCTCTGGTCGATCGAGCCGTACAAGACCTATCGCAACTACATCAACGTCTACGCGATCAAGATCATCTCCGGCGACTCGGGCATCTCCTGCGACCCGGACCTGACCTCGCCGCGCAAGACGACGCCGCTCAGCATGGCCTTCTGGGGCGGCTGCAACCGCAACAGCGTCCAGCGGCTCGTGACGGTGAGCAACTCCGCGCTGCGGCAGTACGCGGCGCTGGCCCCCGGCGACAGCCAGAACCTGGCCATCGCCAACAGCAACACCTACGGCGGCGCCGGCGGGACGTACGCCACCGCGACGGGCGGCAACTCGATGTCCGCGCTGATCGCCCCGCACGAGCTCGGCCACTCGCTCGGCGGCCTGCAGGACGAGTACGACTACTACCAGCGCGGCGTGCCGGGCGACTGCTACCAGGGCGGGGAGCCCAACTCGGTCCACCACACGCTCTACACGATCGACCAGATGCTCAGCGGGCACCTGAAGTGGTGGCGCTGGATCGGCGAGCCGAGCGAGGCCGGCGGGCTGATCGGCCGCTACGAGGGCGGCATGTACTTCGCCCACTGCATCTGGCGGCCCAGCCGGCACTCGATCATGAAGACGCTGGGCTACTACTACGACCAGGTCTCCCGCGAGGTCATGACCCAGCGGATCTCGGCCAAGGTCAAGCTGGTCGACGCCTCGACGCCCACGGACGCCTCGGTGGGCCGCGACCAGGTCGTGTGGCTGGAGACCCAGCACCCGGTCGACCACACGCTCGACGTCGCCTGGGCGCTCGACGGCACCACGGTCCCCAACAGCGCCGACGCGCTCGACCTCGACCTGGGCAAGCTGGCGCTGGGCGCCGGCACGCACACGCTGACGGCCACCGTCGTCGACCCGACGCCGTTCGTGCGCGACCCGGCGATCCGCGACAGCGCGGCGCTGACGCAGACGCTGACCTGGACCGTGGGCGACGCGCCCGCCACGCCGGTCGCCGTCGCCCCGGCGATCACGGCCTCGACGCCGACCGACCGCCCGGTGGGCCGGACGGACGTGGTCTATGTGGAGACGACCCACTCCACCGACGCGCCCACGCCGGTGGCCTGGACGCTCGACGGCTCAGAGCTCACGCAGTTCGCCGGGCAGCGCGACCTGCCGCTGGCCGGGCTCTCCCTGGCGCCGGGGCAGCCGCACACGCTGACCGCCAAGGTGGGCGACGACAGCGAGAGCTGGACGGTCGACGCCACCGACGCGGTGACCACCTATGCGCTCTCCCAGCCGGCGGCGGTGGTCAGCCGGCCCGGCGCCGAGGTGCCCCACTACATCTTCAAGGCCCCGTTCTCGATGAAGCTCACCGCCACCGACGACTCGCCGGGCTATGTCGTGCCGGAGTTCCGCGTCGACGGGGACGGGTGGGAGAACTTCTACGGCTGGCCGACGGACGCCAACGCGCCGTTCCAGTTCTCGAATACGGGGACGGACATCGACCTGCTCAACTACGGCAAGCTGGCGTTCGGCACGCACGTGATCGAGTACCGGGCGATCGACCCCGCCGGCAACGTCGCCGCGGCCAAGCGGTTCATCGTCGACTACCTCGGCCCCAACAGCGACATCGCGACGGTCGGCGGCACGGTGCCGGCCACCCTGTCGCTCACCGTCGGCGCGCCGGCGAGCTTCGGCGCGTTCGTCCCCGGCCTGGCGAAGGACTACGACACCACGATGGCCGCCACCGTCATCTCGACGGCGGCCGACGCGGCGCTCGGCGTCGACGACCCGTCGGGCGTCGCCCCGGGCCACCTGGTCAACGGCGCCTACGCGCTCCCGCAGCCGCTGCTGGTCGACGCGTCGAGCCCGCTCGGCTCGGGCGGGGCGCTCGCGCCGGTCGGCGGGAGGGTGCTGACCTACTCGACCCCGGCGAGCAACGACCCGGTGACGCTCGGCTTCCGCCAGTCGATCGGGTCCCACGACGCGCTGCGCACGGGGTCCTACGCCAAGACCCTGACGCTGACCCTGTCCACCACGAACCCCTGACCGGTGCCGCGCGGGCCGGCCAGCTGCCGGCCCGCCCGCCCGGGTGCGCCATGATCTCCCGTGCGGTGAACGACGGGCTTCAGGAGATCGTCGACGCGCTGAGCACGCGGCTGGAGCGCCCCGTCCTGGTCGACGACGTCGAGCTGCGGCCGCTCGCCTTCAGCTCCCAGACCGGGGAGCTCGACGCCGTCCGCACGTCGAGCATCCTCAGCCGCCACGCGCCCGACGCGGCGCGCGACGTGCTGTTCGGCTACGGCATCCGCGCGGCGTCCGGGCCGGTCCGCATCCCGGCGCACCCGGAGATCTCGATGTCGGCGCGGGTGTGCCTGCCGATCGTCACCTCCGGCCAGCCCGTCGGCTTCCTCTGGCTGCTGGAGGACCCGCCGGTGCGCGAGGACGAGCTGGCGCTGGCGGTCACCGCGGCCGCCGACGCCGCGGCGGCGCTGGTGCCCGACGACGACGCGCTGCGCCGGCGCGAGCGCGAGCTGCTCGAGCGGCTGCTGGGCGGCGATGCCGAGGCGGCTACGGCGCTGGAGGACGACAGCTACATCCCGCTGCGCCCGCTCGTGGTGTGCGTGGCCGGCCCGCTGGGCGACCCGTGGGCCGAGGCGCTGGACCGCGTGCGCGCCCGCGCCCCCGTGCGGCACGTGCTGACCGGCGAGCTCGGCGGCTGCGCCGTGTGCGTGCTCGGCGCCCACACCGCGCTGCGCGGCGAGCTGCCCGCCGCACTCGGCGCCGCCGTGCTCGTCGGCGAGGGCGACGAGGTGCCGGCGCTGCGCGAGGCGCCGCGCTCCTACCGGCAGGCGCTGACCGCGCTGCGGGTGGCCGCCGGCGCGCCGTCGCGCGTCGCCCGCTGGGCCGAGCTGCGCGCCGACCGGCTGCTCGGGGCGCTCCCGGACGACGCGCTGGAGGAGGTCCCGGAGGGCGTGCGCACGCTGCTCTCCGGCGGCCACGAGCAGCTGGTGGAGACGCTCGCGACCTACCTCGAGCACGCCGGCGACGCCAAGGCCACCGCGGCGGCCTTGAACGTGCACCGGACGTCGCTCTACTACCGCCTGCACCGCATCGAGGAGCTGGCCGGCGTCGACCTCTCCAGCGGCGAGGACCGGCTGATGTGCCACATGGCGCTGCGGCTGGCCCGCCTCTCCTAGGACGCCAGCGTCTCATCGGTGAGCGCGAGCCGCGAGCGGCCGCGCACGAAGTCCACCGTGCGGATGCCCAGCCGGCTCGGCAGCTCGCCCGCCGGCAGCGGGTATGGCCCGGGCGCGTCGACGCCCGGATGGTGCTGCGGGAACGCCGTCGAGTCCGCGGTGTGCATCGTGATCCGCCCCTCGCGCTTGGCCAGCACCTGGTGGATGTGGCCGTTGAGCACGGTCACCGACGAGAAGCGCTTGAGCTCCTTGAGCACCTGCGCGCTGTCGGCCGTCGCCCACCCCCACTTCGGGTAGACCGCGAGCAGCGGCACGTGGCCGAGCACCACCAGCGGCGTGTCGGGCTTGAGGTGGGAGAGGTCGCGCTTGACCCAGGCGACCTGCTCGGCCCCCAGCCGCCCCAGCCCGTTCGCCGCCGCGTTGGTCTCCGACTCGGAGGCCTGCACGTTGGCCAGCGCCAGGAAGTGCACGCCCTTGTAGTCGAAGCTGTAGTAGCCGCTGCCGTGCGAACCGCGGCCGAAGAAGCGCCGGTACAGCTTCCCGCCGTCGACGAACACGTCGTGCTCGCCGGGGACGTGGAACGTGCGGTCGGTCTTGATCGTGCCGGTGATCTGCTTGACCGTGTCGAACTCGCCCGCCGTGGACAGGTGCACGTGGTCGCCCGTGTGCACGACGAACGCCGGCCGCTGCGGCAGTGCGTTGATGCGCGCCACCGCCTGCTGGTAGGTGCCGGTCA
>JAICUS010000644.1 GCA_025935735.1 Solirubrobacteraceae bacterium
AAGATCGCGCACATGATGATCGTGCGCTTGCGGCCGAACCCCTGCGAGAGCGCGCCGAAGTACATGCCGCCCATGATCGCGCCGATGTTGTAGATCACCGCGATCAGCACGGTCGTGTCGGCGCTCGCGCCGAACGTGTCCATGAGGAACGTCGGGTAGTATTCCTGCGTGCCGTGGCTCATGAAGTTGAACGCGCACATGAGCAGCACGAGGTAGATGAACCGACGCGCGATCACCGGGTTGAGCAGCACCTGGCGGAAGCTCACCTTGTTCTGCACGGACCGCTCGCGGGTTTGGAGCCACGCCTCGGACTCCTTCACCCGCAGGCGGATGAACAGCGCCAACATCGCCGGCACCGCCGCGCAGATGAACAGCCCGCGCCAGCCGGCCCACGGCGCCACGAGGAAGAACGCGATCGCCGCCAGCAGGTACCCGACCGGGTAGCCCTGCTGCAGCACGCCTGAGTAGAAGCCGCGCTTGGCCGCGGGGATCTTCTCCATCGCCAGCGAGGCGCCCAGGCCCCACTCGCCGCCCATGCCGATGCCGTACAGGCAGCGCAGCACGAGCAGCATGGTCAGCGACGTCGAGAAGGCCGTGGCCACGCCGACGGTCGAGTAGAAGAGCACACACGCCAGCAGCGCCGGCTTGCGCCCGACCCTGTCGGCCGCGTAGCCGAAGATCGCCGCGCCCACCGGCCGGGCGGCCAGCGTCAGGGTCGTGGCCACCGCGACGTGCGTCTTTGACGTATGGAACGTCTCGGCGACGTCCGTGATGACGAAGACCAGCAGGAAGTAGTCGAACGCGTCCATCGCCCAGCCCAGCCAGGCGGCGAAGAACGCGTTGCGCTGGTCGCTGTTCAGGCCCCGCGCCTGCTCCCGCAGCATTCCGAGTCCCATGGCACCCCTTCCCGGTTTCTCTCTCCGATGGGTACCCGACCGCGCGACCGATGATTCGCGGCGCCCGCGGCCGTCTATAGGGCATGACGTTCCGCAGCCACCGAGTTCAGACCCGGCAGGGGGACGACCCTCCGGCTGTCAGAGCGCCTGGACCTCGGAGAGGATGTCGCTGACCGACGCCTTGGCGTCGCCGAACAGCATCGAGGTCTTGGGGTCGTAGAACAGCGGGTTGTCGATGCCCGCGAAGCCGCTCGCCATCGAGCGCTTCAGGATCACGACGGAGGCGGACTTGTCCACGTCGAGGATCGGCATGCCGTAGATCGGCGAGTCCGCGACGGTGCGGGCCGCCGGATTGGTCACATCGTTGGCGCCGATCACCAGGCTCACATCCGTGCGGCCGAACTCGCCGTTGATGTCGTCCATCTCCTTGAGCTTCTCGTAGGGCACGTCGGCCTCGGCGAGCAGCACGTTCATGTGCCCGGGCATGCGGCCCGCCACCGGGTGGATGGCGAACAGGACCTCGACGCCGCGCCGCTCGAGCTCGTTCGCGAGGTCGGCCACCGCCCGCTGGGCCTGGGCGACCGCCATGCCGTACCCCGGGACGACGACGACCAGCCGCGCGTAGGAGAGCTGGATGGCCACGTCGGCCGCGCTGGTGGAGCGGGCGGTTCCGCCGCCGCCCGGCGCGGCCAGCGCGCTCCCGCCGCCGGCGCCGACGCCGGCGAAGAAGACGTTGGCCACCGACCGGTTCATCGCCTCGGCCATCTGCTTGGTGAGGATCGAGCCGGAGGCGCCGACGAGCATGCCGGCCACGATCAGCGCGGTGTTGTCCAGCGCGACGCCCGCCGCCGCGGCGCTCAACCCCGTGAACGCGTTCAGGGTGGAGATGACCACCGGCATGTCCGCGCCGCCGATCGGCACCACGGCCAGCAGGCCGAGCAGCCCGGCGGAGAGCAGGATCAGCCAGAACAGCAGCTCGGAGTCGACGCCGGCGGCGATGACCACGGCCAGCGCCACGGCGGCGGCCAGCAGCCCGCCGGTGACCACCTTGGGCGTGGCGATCCCCCGCCGCATGATCTCCTGGAGCTTCAGGAAGGCGATGTTCGAGCCCCAGAAGGAGATCGAGCCGATGATCGCCGCGAACAGGATCGGGATCAGGCTGCGCAGCTCCAGTTCGCCCGGCTGGCGGAACTCGACGACGCTGATGAGCGCGACCGCGCCGCCGCCGACGCCGTTGAACAGCGCGACCATCTGCGGCATCGCGGTCATCTTCACGCTGCGCGCCGCGGGGACGCCGATCGCCGTGCCGATGGCCACGCCGACCACGATCAGGATCCAGTCGCCCATGTCGCGGTTGAGCAGCGTCGCGACGACCGCGATCGCCATCCCCACCGCGGCGATCTGGTTGCCCCGCACCGCCGTCCGCGGCCCGCGCAGCATCCGCAAGCCGACGATGAACAGCGAGAAGGCGACGATGTAGAGGAGCTGGATGAGGTCGCTACGACTCATCGGGTTCCTTGGGGTCCGGCTTGCGCCCCTTGAACATCCCCAGCATCCGGTCGGTGACCAGGAAGCCGCCGACCACGTTGATCGTGCCGAACGCGATGGCGATGACCAGCAGCACGTCGTTGAACCAGCCGTGCGCCGGGCCGATCAGCAGCAGGCCGCCGAGCACCACGATGCCGTGGATCGCGTTCGTGCCGCTCATCAGCGGCGTGTGCAGGGTGTTCGGCACCTTCGAGATGACCTCGAAGCCCACGAACGCGGCCAGCACGAGGATCGCGATCTCGGTCAGGAGGTCCATCTAGCGCTCCACCACCTTCCCGTCGCGGACCACGCAGGCGCCCGCGACGACCTCGTCGTCGAAGTCGAAGCCCAGCTCGAGCAGGCTGAGGACGTTGCGGGCATAGAGCGCGGACGCGTGCTCGGCCATCTGCGACGGCAGGTTCAGCGGCGTGGCGATCACCACGCCGCCGCCGGTCGTGTACGTCTCGCCGGGCCGGGCCAGCTCGCAGTTGCCACCCGCCTCGCCGGCCAGGTCGACGATCACGCTGCCCGGCTTCATCGCCTCCACGGCGGCGGCGGGGATCAGCTTCGGCGCCGGCCGGCCGGGGACGAGCGCGGTGGTGACGATCACGTCCGACTTGCCCATCTGCACCGACAGGGCGTCGCGCTGGATCTGCTGCTCCTCCGGCGTCAGCTCGCGGGCGTAGCCGCCCGCCGCCTCCGCGTCGCCGATTCCCTCGACCTCGAAGAACCGCGCGCCCAGCGACTGGATCTGCTCCTTCACGGCGCTCCGGATGTCGAACGCCGTGACCACGG